>JAPKZQ010000040.1 GCA_026393675.1 Acidobacteriota bacterium
GTCTAATACTTCGGCGGAGGAATCAACCCCTCCCGGTGCCTGGGAGCTCCCCTAATTCTCTAACGAGGCCTGCCTCAGACCGTGCGACGAGACCCTCCGCTCCAGACATGCTCGAAGGTCTGAGGCATGGCCTCGTTAGTCCTTCGATTCACAAGTTCGGTGACGAACTTGTTCCCTCAGGACTAAGTGCTGAGCGAGCGTTTTGACCGATAACCGTGCGGGGATACGCAACCGTAATTGTGAGTCGAAGCACTTAGCAGGCGCGGCTGATGGCGCGCGTGACCTTGCGCGCCAAGCGCGCTTCGAGCGTACTGCGATACGACATGGATACCTGAGTTTAGCGCAGGAGGAGTCGGTCGAGCGTGCGGGGCCAAGTGATCGCCGCGCCGGCTGTCGCCCCGGCCGACCCCATCTTTTCGGCAAGCGCCGGCGATTCGGCGAGTTGCACCATCGCATCGGCGATGGAGGCCGGAGTGGGATCGGTCAGAAGCCCCTCCTGCCGGTGGCGGACCAGTTCGGCCGGCCCTCCGCTATCCGTGCAGGTAATGACCGCCTTGCGGGAGGCGAACGCCTCGACGGTCACCAGGCCATAATCCTCCGACATGGTCGGGAACACCACGGCGCGGCATCTGGCGAGATAATCCACCAGTTGGGACGTGTTGATGGAACCGACCAGGCGCACGCGGTCCTCGACCCCGAGGTCGTGCGCCAACTGCTTGAGCCGCGGTCCGTCCTCCCCATCGCCGGCAATGGTGCACCTGAGATGTCGAGCCTGCGGCTCGGCACACGCCCTGATCACGAGATCCAGGCGCTTGAGCGGCGAGAGCCGGGAGACCGCGAAGAACTCCTCGCCGTATCCATCGCACCGGTAGGGTCTCTGCGGCGCCGGCGGATATAGCACCTCGGCCGGGATTCCACCGAAATGTTGGAGGCGCTGCTGGATCGTGGCCGAGATCGTATAGAGCTTCGTGACGTTCCTCGTCAGCAGGTAACGATCGACGGTGTGGATGATCCGTCGCCGGATCTTCTCCTTCAACAGCCCCTTCCACTTGAGCGGCACGATGAACCGGTCCCAGAGGTCGTAATACTCCCGCATCCTGTGGTTCAGCCAGCACACGTGCCTGGGATGCCGCACCGCGTAACTGGGATAGCGGAAGGAGATCACCTGATCGACCGGCGACTCATCGCACGCGACACCGACGTCGGTGAGCCACGTCGCCAGGTACGCGGCGCCCTGCCGTCCGAACCGATTCTGCGGTGTCCGGACCAGGTCGACCTCGTGCCCGGCTTCCCGAAGCGCGTCGACGAGCGATCGGGCAAGCACAACATGGCCGCCCTCGGCGAACAGGGGATTTGAGGTAATGACCGCGATCTTCATAATTGGTCAGCCGCCAGGGCGCTCGATCGCGCACCGCCGACGTTCGCGATTGTATGGGCTGGCGCCGGGGCCGTCAACGAAGCGGCGTTACATCAGGTTGAAAGCGTCATGCCGGCGAACGCCGGCATCCAGAGAGGTCCACGACTGGATTCCGGCTTTCGCCGGAATGACGAGATAAGTAGAAGGTAGTCGGCAGCCAGTAGACCGTAGGGGCGGGCCCCCGTGCCCGCCCGAATCACGAAGCGGCGTTGTCGGAGACTTCGCGGCCATGGTACGATGTCGCCTTTGCGGGTTGCCCGGCATCCCAACGGTCGCACCGTATGATCGACACGCCAGACAGCCCGCCGCCAAGCACCACCCGCCGCATCGCCACCCTGCTCGTCAAGATTGTCGTCAGCGCGGGTCTGATGGCGCTGCTGCTGGCGAAGACCGATCTCGCCAGCCTGTGGAGCCACTTCCGCAGCGCGTCGCTGCTGTGGCTTGGCGCGGCCCTGGCCTTGTACCTCGTGATGATTCTGATTAGCGCGTGGCGCTGGCACCTGCTGCTCGATGCCCAGCGATTGGTCATCGGTCGCGCGTGGCTCGTGGATTCGTACCTGGTCGCCACTTTCTTCAATAACTTCCTGCCGAGCAACATCGGCGGAGACGTGATTCGTATCCGCGACACATCCGGCCACGCGGGATCAAAGACCATCGCCACCACTGTCGTGCTCATGGATCGGGGCATCGGTCTTCTGGGCCTGTTCCTCGTGGCCGCGGTGGGCGCGTCGGCGGCCGCGGCGGCAGGCGGGCATGCCCCCGTCTGGGCGTCGCTGCTGTGGCTGGCGTTTGGCGGAGCGCTGGTGGTCGGTGCTGCCGCTGTCTTTTTGCCGAAGAGCGTCGGCATGCTGTTGAAACCGCTTCGGGTGATTCATCAGGAATGGGTCGGCGAACGCATCAACCGCCTGATTGGGACGCTGGAACGCTTTCGGACTCAGCCGCGCTCGCTCCTCTCGTGTTTCAGCGGCGCGATCCTGGTCCAAGCCGTCCTGGTGGCGTTCTACTTTGCCGTGGGCCGGAGCATGGGGATCGCCGTGCCCATCTCCGACCTGGCCGTCATCGTGCCGGTATCGTTCGTGGTCCAGATGCTGCCGGTCTCGCTCAACGGCCTCGGCGTGCGCGAGGCGACCTTCAAACTCTACTTCGCGCAGATCGGGCTGCCGGCGGCGTCGGCGCTCGCCGTGTCTCTGATGGGCGCAGCGCTGGTGATGATCTTCTCGCTGTCGGGCGCCGTGGCGTATTTGTTGCGCGGCTCCAAGCGGTCGCTCCGCTGAGATCCCCCGACATCCAACTACGACAGGTGCTCTCTGATTTCGCGAATGACGTAGGTCGGCTTGTCCTGGGATTCGTAGTACGTCCGCGCCTGCATTTCCGCCAGCATGCCCACGGTCACGAACTGGACACCAGCGAGCAGGAGCAGCACGCCAATCAGCAGTACGGCTCGATTCCCAACGGGCTGTCCGTCACACGCCGCCAGCCAGGCCACCCAACCGAGCATCGCCATACCAATGGCGCCCGAGGCCAGCCCGAGTGCGCCAAAGAATCTGATGGGTCTGCCGGCATGATTGAGGAAGAACTTCACCGTGAGCAGATCGAGCACGACAGGCACGATGCGCCCGAGACCGTACTTGGAGCGGCCGAACCGGCGCCGACGGTGATTGACGATGCGTTCGACAATGGTCGCGCCCCGTTCCGACGCGATCGCCGGCAACAGGCGGTGCATGCCACGGTAGAGCTTCAGCGGCTTGACGATGTCCGCCCGGAACGCCTTCAGTGAACACCCGTAATCGTGCAACCTCACGCCGGTCACGCGCGAGATGATCCAACTGGCCATCATCGACGGCACCCGGCGTGAGAAGAAGCGATCCTTGCGATCCTGACGCCAGCCGCAGGCGATGTCGGCGCCCTGCTCCACCATCGAAACCAGCGCCGGGATATCGTGCGGGTCGTTCTGCAGATCGCCGTCGCATGTCACGACGACCTGGCCGCGCGCAAGCGCGAAGCCCGCGGCAAACGCCGCCGTCTGGCCGAAGTTGCGACGGAACCGCACCACCCGCACCCGCGAATCCGCCGCCTGGATGGCGACCAGCCTCTCGAAGCTGTCGTCTGTGCTCCCATCGTCAATGGCCAGCACCTCGTACGGACGTCCCGATGCCCCAAGCGCGGCCGCGAGCTCGACGAACAACTCGGGAATGCTGGCCGACTCGTTGTGGATGGGGACGACGATGGAGAGGAAGGGCGCGGTCACGATCGGCTGTCGATTATACCTCGCCCGCTGCCCGCTGCCGATTCGACCAGTAGTAGAGCGCGAGGATCGCGGCAGCAACTGCGCCGGCAATGAGACCGACCTCACGCCCATGTGTGCGCAGATAACCCAACGCCGCCTCGCCGTAGTAGTACGCCAGAACGCCCTCGATCAGGTATCGGAGTCCACGGCCGATCGCGATTGAACTCGCCAGTTGGCGCACAGTCATGCCGGCCACGCCCGCCGACAGCACGAACAACTTCAGAGGCACCGGTGGCGGCAACATCGATGGCACGATGACCGCCGCCAGCCCATAGCGTCTGAACGCCGCAAGCGCTCGCTCGACCCTGGCCGTCTTGAAACGGCGTCGCAACAGCGCCTCGCCCCCTTTGCGACCGAGATAGTACACGGCGAGGCATCCGACCACGGAACCTGCCGTGGCCATCGCGACGTAGTACAGCAGCATCGAGGGCGTTCGCGTCACCATCCAGACAATCAGGATGTCGTTGACCTCTGGCAGCGAGACAAACGACGCGTCGGCGGCAGCAATGAGGAACAGGCCCGGCCCTCCGACACTCATGGCGAATGCTTGTGCCCAGGCAATCAATCGTGTCATCAGGTCGCCATCCGCCCGTGGTTCCGGCCAATTGGCATCACGTGTTCAAGTCGAATATGTGGTGTACAGTGGCTCGACTGGCGTTCTCCCGCCAGTCCGGGCAACACTCAAGAATATCAGGCGACCACGCGCGTGACCACTGTCGATCACACACACCTGCCAGGGAGCGCCAGCCCCGCCATTCCCGAAGCGCGACGTCCAGCTCGCATCACGCCTCGCCTGGTTGCCGTGTTGGCGTTGGGGATCGGTCTGGCCGCAGCGATCTACTACGCCCACGCAGGGTTGACGCTGGCCCATTTCGACGCGAAGGGCCACCTGGTGGTGACGCGCCGCATCATCGACAGCATTACGCCTGGATGGCTCCAGATAGGCGCGCTCTGGCTGCCGCTGCCCCACCTGATCAATCTGGTGCCGGTCCAGTTTGATTTCTTCTATCGCACGGGGGCATTTGCGGTCGCCGTCTCGATCGCCTCGTTCGGCCTCGCAACCTGGGCGATCGCGACGATGATTCTGACGGCTACCGGGTCCCGGACGGCTGCCGCGTTGGGAACGGCGGTGTTTGCGGCCAATCCCAACGTCCTGTACCTCCAGGCGACGCCGATGACCGAACCCCTTTTCTGGGGCCTCGCCTGCTGCTCGGTCGTACTCACGCGTGATGCGCTCGTGTCGGATAGCCCGATCGCCATTCGCCGGGCCGGCCTGGTCATCGCCGCCGCCGTCCTGACGCGGTACGAAGCGTGGCCGATCTGCGTGGCCCTGCTTGGCCTCGGCGCCCTGGCACTACTCAGACAAGGAACGCCCTGGCGACACGCGATCCAACGGGTGGCGAAGGTATCGGTCTATCCGGCCGTGGCGATCCTCGCGTTTCTGGTGTTGAGCCGCGCGACCATCGGTGAGTGGTTCGTGCGGTCGGGCTTTTTTGTTCCTGAACCGGAGACGTTGAACCAGCCAATGGACTCTGCGCTGGCGGTGTGGCGAGGGTTGAAGCAGTTGACCACCGAGCCGCTCATGTGGATTGGAATGGTTGGACTGGCCACCCCTCTCGTCGTCGCCATTCGCGATCGCCGCCGCGCGCTCGATCTACTGCCGCTATCGGTTGCGGCGGCAGGATTGCTGCCCTGGTTCGCGTTTTACCAGGGACACGTCTTCCGCGTCCGCTACATGACGGCGCTGCTTCCGGTTGTCGCCATCGGCGCCGGATTGCTGGTGGGCCGGCTGCATCGTCGCTGGTTGGTGGCCGGTGCGCTGCTCCTGCTTGCGGCCATCGGGCTCGGGCCACGTCCCTTTGATCGGTTGGCGGCGATGCCGCTCGAGGCCCAGTGGGACATGCGCCTGAGGGTCGGCCGTCAGCAGGTCACCGCCTATCTTTCGCGCGCGTGGGATGGCGAACCCATCATGGCCAGCATGGGTTCACTCGCCCACTACATGCACGAGCTCTCGGGGTCTGGCTTCCGGTTACGCGATTTTCTGCACGAGGGAAACGGGGACATCTGGCTGGAGGCGCTGGTCTATCCCGATCCGATTGTCGAATGGATCCTGATTGAGGAGAGCGCCAGGGGCGGCGACATGCTCGCCGCCCTGGCGCGAGAGCGACCGCAGTTTCTGGCGGGCTACGACAAGGTGGCCGAGGGCGGGGGCACGGCCCTCTACCGCCGTCGTCCCCTTAGTGCTTCGACTCGCAAGTAGGTTACTTATTCGTGCGAGCCGCTCCGGTGAAGAACGCTCGCTCAGCACTAAGTCCTGAGTGAACAAGTTCGTCGCCGAACGTGTGAATCGAAGGACTTAGAACCGAATCCGGAGCGTCCCCAGCACGTTGACGCCACCCAGATCGATCTTGTTGCTCAGGAAGTCGTTCGACAGGTTTCCCTGTCCCCATTGCGCCCGCACTTCGATGCCGGCATCGGCCCGCCCGGATACACGCGCCCGAATCCCAAATGTCGCCACAGGCCCAACTGACGTCCCGCTGCCGACATACGCCGCGCGATAGATGCTGTTGTCGGTGAAGTCGACGAACTCGCCGGTTTCGCTGTACCGCCAGACATACACGGCGAGGCCAACGCCCACGTATGGCTGGAACGCGCTGCGCGCCCCGAAGGGCAGGTACTTCAGCGTCGCCACCACGGGCACCACACGCAGTTTCATCTCCTGCGAGATCTCACTGCCGTCCGTGTTGACCCACGCGTCGTAGACCGCAGACACCGGGCGCTGGTAATAGCCGACGCCGATGCCGGCCTCGAGGTTGCCGCCCACGGTCACGAGCCATTCGCCACCGCCGGTGAAGCCCTTGAAGTCGTTGACGTTGAATAACAAGTACTGGCGGTTGGTCACCAGCACATCACCGGCAGTCCGCCCGTCCTCGGCCCGGGGCGTGAACACCCCGAGTTGGATATTCAGGCTCTGCTGGGCTCGCGCCAGCGATGCCTGCAGCAAGAGCACGGATACCGCCAAGAACGCCACGCCGGTCTTGTGTCGCAACATACAGCCCCCTGGGAAAACAGTTCAACCTGAAACCAGCACGTTTGATGCCAACCTCAGGGCCCTGGTTACACACGATCCGCCGTCGCCGGCGTCGGATGATGTCCTTGTGAGGTGTCAGGACGTCCGGTTAAGTGAACGATCGCGCCGGAATTCGGCAATCAGCTCGAGCATAGGTTGGAGCAGGGCCGGGTTGGCGGCCACCACGTGTCCGGCACGAGGGGCGAAACGAGATCCGTCCATGCCGCAGACGTGTCCGCCCGCTTCCTCCACGAGAAGGGCTCCTGCGGCCACGTCCCACGGGCGCAGGCTGGCCTCCCAAAAGCCGTCGAGACGTCCGGCCGCCACGTAACACATGTCGAGTGCGGCCGACCCGAGCCGCCGCACGGCGCGCGCGCGTGTGATGAAGGCGCTGAACAGGCCCAGGATGTTGCCGGGATCCTGATGGATGTCGTACGGAAACCCCGTGACCAGGACGGAGTCGACGAGCCGCTCGGCCTTCGCCACAGCCATGCGCGACCCGTTCAGGAACGCCCCGACGCCCCGTTCCGCCGTAAACAACTCGCGTCGCGTGGGGTCGTAGATGGCGGCAATATCGACGCGTCCGCGGATTTCGAGCGCGAGCGCCGCGCAGAAGATCGGCAATCCGTGCGCGTAGTTGGTCGTGCCGTCGATCGGATCGAAGATCCAGCAGTACTCGCTGGTGCCTGCCGTGGCATCCGGGCGTCCGCCAAATTCCTCGGCCAGGATGGCGTGCGACGGAAACCGCTCAGCAAGCACGGCACGGCACATCTGCTCGACCTCGATGTCCACCTCGGTCACCAGGTCGATCGGGCCTTTCATGTCGACGCGGAAGTCGCCGCCGAAGCGGCGCATCTGCAGTTCGCCGGCGCGCAGCACGATGTCGATCGCGGTGGCCAGGTATCGAGCCGTGTCGGGTGTCGCCATGAGGGTAGTCAGGAGTGCCCGGGCAGCTTCTTGGTCAGGCGCACTTCCATGCCGCCTTCATGCGCCCGTTCGATGCGCACGTCGTCCATGAAACTGCGCATGAAGAAAATGCCGCGCCCGCTGGATTTCAGGAGATTTTCGGGCGCGAGCGGGTCAGGCAACGCATCGGGATCGAAGCCGTCGCCCTGGTCGCGAATCGAAATCACCAACTCGTCTGGTTCGACCTCGGGGCGGGTCATGAACTCCACGAAGACCTGCTTCTGGAGGTCGTGCTTGTTGCCATGTTTGATGGCGTTGATGACGGACTCCCGCACCGCCACTTCCATCCACACGAGGGCATCATCCTCGAAATTGAGCAGGCGGGCAACCCTGTCGCTGACCACCTGAACCATGTCGAGCATCTCGAACGCGCTATTGAAGCGCAATCTGATCGTGGATCCCCTGGCGGGAAGTGTCATATCCGCACTCGGTCGTCAGTTCGTGCGCCAGCCGCCGATACCCTAACATAGTCCAACTTCGCTGCGGGCGCGACCGCGAATCTCGGATTGACGCGGGTCGGCGCCGCCCCTGGTTGCCCGGGTGCTATAGTGCGAAGGTGACTCCTGGCCACACCATCACCGTCAGGCCCGTGCGCCGCATCAGTGGCGTGGTCCGGGTCCCGGGCGACAAGTCGATCTCCCACCGGGCCCTGATTCTCGCGGCGCTGGCCGCGGGTCGATCCGAAATCGTGAACCTGGCTCCGGGCGACGACTGTCGCGCCACGCTGGACTGCCTGCGGCGCCTCGGCGTCGGCGCCTCAGCCGCAGCGTCACCCGATGACGGGAACAACTGCCGGTGGCTGATCGACGGCGTTGGCCTCTCCGGCCTCCGGCCCGCGTCTGATGGCCTTGACGCACAAAACTCTGGCACGACCGCGCGCATGCTGATGGGCGCCCTGGCGGCAAGCGCGTTCAGCACCAGGATCTCCGGAGACGGCTCGCTCCAACGCCGGCCCATGCGACGTGTCGTCGAGCCGCTTTCGCTGATGGGCGCGCACATCGAAACCAGCGACGGGCGGTTACCCGCGACTGTCACGGGCTCCCCGTTGCACGGCATCGACTACTCAGTGCCTGTCCCCAGCGCGCAGGTCAAGAGCGCGATCCTGCTGGCCGGCCTGTCGGCGAGCGGCGTCACCACTGTCCGCGAATCGATCACCACGCGCGACCACACAGAGCGCGCGCTCGGCGCATTTGGCGTCAGTGTTGAGGTTGGGCCCGGGATGGTGGCTATGACTGGAGGCCAGCGGCCATCGGCAGCGAGGATCAACGTGCCCGGCGATCCATCCTCCGCGGCCTTCTGGGCGGTGGCGGCCGCCGCGCTGCCCGGCTCGTCGATCGACATTCGGGATGTCGGCCTGAATCCCACGCGAATCGGATTCCTCCGGGTTCTCCAACGGTTCGGAGCGGCTGTCGCCACCATGGAGTCGTTGGAGGCTGACGCCGAAGCGAGAGGCACCATTCGCGTGTCGCATCGGACACTGGGCGACGTCGTGGTGGACGCATCGGAAGTCCCCGGCCTCATCGACGAACTGCCGGCGCTGGCGGCACTGGCCACGCACGGCGGACGATTCTCGGTGACGGGCGCGGCTGAATTGCGCGTCAAGGAAAGTGACAGGATCTCGGCGCTTGCGTGCGGGCTGCGGCTGATGGGTGCCGACATCGAAGAGACCCCCGATGGATTCCGCATCGACGGTGCGTCACGGCTTCGCGGCGGGGCCGTCGACGCGGTTGGCGATCACAGGCTGGCGATGGCGTTCGCGATTGCCGCGCTTGGTGCCACGGGGCCGACCACGATTGCCGGAGCCGACGCGGTCTCAGTCTCGTACCCTGGCTTTTTTGATGTCCTCGAGAGCATGTGTGCATGAGAGCCGACAAGGTCTATCTGGTCGGGTTCATGGGCGCCGGCAAGACGTCACTCGCCCGCGAATTGGCACGGCGGCTCGACTGGAAGGTCGAAGATGTCGACGATCGCATCGAGTCGCACGAACGGCGCACGGTCAGGGAGATCTTCGCCCAGAGCGGTGAGACGCATTTTCGGATGATTGAGCGTCTCGTGGTCCGGGATCTCCTGCCGCTGCGCCACGTCGTGGTCGCGACTGGCGGCGGCACGTTCGTCGATGCGGACAACCGGGCGGCGATCATGGCGGACGGGACGGTCTTCTGGCTGGACGTTCCGTTTCAGGTCCTGCTCGATCGCATCCCGCTCGACGGGAGCAGGCCGCTGGCCCCCAACCGGACGCAGATGGAACAGCTCTATCTGATGCGCCTCGCCGCATACGTGCAGGCGCACGTCAGACTGGACGGCGCGCGACAGTCAGTCGGAGAGTTGGCGGATGTCATCATCGAATGGCTTGGCGCGTAGGCCTCACCATTCGTCGACCATTCGGGATAGCGGCGGAGACAGATGCGATACCTGGTGCTGGCTGATATCCACGCGAATCTTTCCGCCCTCGAGGCCGTCCTGGTCGACGCGCAACTTCGAGGGTTTGATCAGATCCTGTTGCTGGGCGATCTGGTCGGGTACGGGGCGCAGCCCAATGAAGTGCTCGACCGACTTGCCAGCCTTCCAGTCGCTGCCGCGATTCGTGGCAACCACGACAAGGTCGCTGCGGGCCTGGACGATGCCGATGCGTTCAATGCCGTGGCGAAACAAGTTGCCGAATGGACGCAGCACGCGTTGACGCCACCCCATGCGATCTTCATCCGGGCGCTTCGGCAGGGACCGCTGAGCGTGACCGACTGGATTGAGATCTGCCACGGGTCGCCGTACGACGAGGACGCCTATGTGCTGGATACACTCGACGCCCTGAACGCCCTGCGGGCGACCCATCGCCCGCTCTGCCTGTTCGGCCACACCCACGCGCCAATGGCCTTCCTGTTTGCGGGCAACGAACTGCATTATCGGGAAACCGCCGCCGACTCCGTGTTGCAGGTGAGCCCCGGCTGGACCCACCTGGTGAATGTTGGGTCGGTGGGACAGCCCAGAGACGGGGACCCGAGGGCGGCCTACGGCATCGCTGATGACGATCGGAAGGAGGTCAGCTTCTTCAGGGTTCTGTATGATGTCGCGGCCGCCCAGCAGGCCATCAGGGAGGCGGAACTCCCAGACGCGCTCGCCAAGCGCCTGGCGCTGGGCCGGTAGCGACCCTACCCTGCGGCTTTGGCGGCCTTACGGGCGGCGTCGCCTTCGCGGCGTCTCATTTCGACGGCAAACGCGTCACGCGCGGCGCGCGAGCCGAGAATCCAGCCAATGACGATGCCGATGAGGATCGTCGCTGGAATATACAGAAAGTGACCGGCGCCCATCAGGCCTCTCTTACCGCGACGGTACGCGCTTCTGCAGATCCGCCAGTTCGCGTTCGATCTTCTTCATTCGCCGCCAGATCGACCACACGTAGACGAGCAGGGCCAGCCATACGAAGATGTACGCCCCGATCAGGAGGGGCGCCGCCGGTAGCTGCTCGGCCGGCGGCAGCGAACTGAGAGGCACGAAATCACCCCGCCCCGGCGCCGAAGGCGGGGGCTGGGTGGCGGCGAGAACAGAGCCCGCCGTCAACAGCATCGACACGATGGTGGTCATCACACGTCGCCTCATGGAGGTCGCCTCACACATCATCAGCCCGCTTCACTACTCGTCGATCGCCAGATAGATCTGTTCCACGGTTGCCCGTTGGTCTTCGAGGTGTTTCCGCAGGGTCAGCAGAAGCACATAGAGCAGCAGGAACGACGCCACGCAGAACCAGAACGGTCCCCGCATACCTGGCCCAAGCGTCATCACCACGTTGGTCGTCGGGTGGATGGTCCGCCAGAAGTTGACCGACACGTAGACGAACGGCACGTTGGCCATGCCAAAGATGGCCATCGCCGCCGACAGCTTCTCCGATCCGGATCCGCCGTATCGCCGGACCAGCAGATAGGCCACGAACATCATCCACAAAAGTAACGACGAGGTGAGCCGGGCATCCCACTGCCACCAGACGCCCCACGCCTTGCGGGCCCACATCGGCCCGGTCACCAGGACGATCAGCCCGAAGACAACAGCCAGTTCTCCGGCGGCGACTGCCAGCCGGTCGGCCGCCGCGGATCGCTTGAACAGAAACACCGCGCTCGCGATGCCGCAGATGAACGCCGAGAGAAACAGCATCATCGCGGACGGCACGTGGTAGTAGAAGACCCGCTGGATCAGGCCCATGGTCTGTTCGGGCGGTGCAGAAGCGACAAACAGCGGCGCGACGGCGAACAGGATCATCGCGAGAACAGTCAGCGGTGTATACGCTTTTGCCATCATTACTCCGTCATGAGCGGCTCAAAGGTCCACAACGCCAGGGTCACGAACACGGCGTCGAAAAATACCAGCAACGCGACCCAGAATCGCGCCATGGGCTCATCGGGAACGGTCTGAAGCAGTGCCACGGTTCCGCGCACTCCAGCGATGATGATCGGAATCGTGATGGGATACAAGAGTACCGGCAGCAGCACGTCCCGACTGCGCGCGCGGACGAGCATGGCGGCAAACAGGGTCCCGACAGACGCGAAGCCGAGCGTGCCGGCGACCAGCAGCAGCACCAGCCACAGCGGGCTCGCGCCGAAGGACGCATTGAAGAGCAGCCCGACCAGGGGAACCAGCACCATCTCGACCACGCCGAGCAGAATCAGGATGCCGAACAGTTTGCCGACGTAGATGGCGGGCCGGTCTGACGGCGCCAGCATCAGGGCGCGCAATGTCTCGGTCTGCCGTTCCCGCTCAAAGGTCCGTCCGAGCGCGAGCGTGCCGGCAAACGCGATGGCGATCCACAGGATGCCCGCGGCCGCGTCCTCCATGGGTTGTCCTTCCCGCACCAGCGCGAAGGCGAACACCAGGACGCACGAGGCCGCGAAAAACACGGTGGTGTAGAGGATTTCCCGGCTTCGGACCTCGACAGTGAGGTCCTTTCGCATCACGATCCAGGCGACTCGCAGAAACTGTCTCATCGTCGTGCCGCCGCAACCGCGTCGCGATAGCGTTCCCGCAGACTCGCAGACGAATCGTCGACCAGCAGCAGCCGGCCATCTCGCAGCACGGCGACGCGGTCGAACAGCCCTTCGGCCAAATCAAGATCGTGCGTGGCCACCAGGACGATGCGGCCGTCCTGACGGAGACCGCGGAGGCGGGCCACCAGGGTCTGTCCGGAGGCGTCGTCTAGGCCGGTGAACGGCTCGTCGAGCAACAGCAGCCGGGGCTCGTGCAGTAACGCGCGCTCCAGCGCGAGGCGTTGTCGCATCCCCCTCGAGAATCCCGACACCAGATCGTCGGCGCGCTCGCGAAGCCCCGCGCGACCGAGAGCGTCGCCGACCACGCCCGGCACGTTCGGACAGCCGTACAAGCGCGCAAAGAACTCGAGATTCTCGCGAGCGCTGAGTTCGGGATACAGGTACAGGTCGTGGCCAAGCAGCCCCAGCCGGGCTCGAAGCCATGGGCCCATCGCGCGCGATGTCGCCGATCCGTAATGGATTTCACCCGACGAAGCCGTCAACAGCGTGGACAGGATAGCGAGCAGCGTGGACTTGCCGGCGCCGTTGGGCCCCAGCAGGCCGACAATTTCTCCGGCGCGACACGTCAGGTTGACACGATTCAGCGCGCGACGACGGCCGAAGTTTCGCGAGACGTCTTCGACGACCAGGTGATCGAAATCGAACGTCACGCCACCAGTCCCTCGCCGGGCGCGCCAGTATGTTGATCCAACTCCCCGTACACTCGTTCGAGTTGATCGAACAGATCGCTTCGTCTGCTGGCGTACCGGGTGGCATCAACCGCCCCGGTCCGCTGTTGTTTCTCGAGTCGGACCAGGTCCGCCATCAACTTGGTGCGCCGCTGTTCCAATTCCGCCTTGCGTGCCAGATCTCCCGTGCGCGCCGTCGCTGTCGCCGCTCCCCAGATGCCACCAATCAACACGAGGACAGCCAGGGCGATGGCCACGAACCGTCCCGCGTGGTTTCGCGAAGGCACCCCGGCAAGCGCCACGCTCAGTGGCTTTCCCGACTCCAACATGGCGCCCGTGCCCAGGATGAAGTTGTGCGTGTCGCCCGGCACGTCGTTGGTTGACGCGAACTGCGGGGATGTCATCGACAATCCGGGAAGCTTGGTCGCAATCACCTGCACCCTGGCCCAGGTGACAGGCAGTACTTGAGCAATCACCCGCTCGGAGCCTGCCGGCGGAAGCCCGAAGGCAATCTGGACCGGCGTCGAGCCTGGCGCGAACGGACCGGCAATCGACACGCGGCGCCCGCGCAACGTCGCCTGCGTCGACGAGCCTTCGAGCAAGGTCGGCTGCTCGGCGCCCTCAGGCAAGTCGAAGGCGATCGCCGATTTCGGAGACACGGGCGCGGCGCCGGCATTCACGATGTCGAAGATGTAGAACACCGTCAATGCATCGTCATCGAATTCTATCTGGATCCGGCTGTCGCCGCCCAGAATGGCTTCTCCGGCGATCGGTGCGATCTGGCCCCCTCCCGCCGCGCCGCCGCCGTCGGCCCCGGCTGCCAGAATGAGACGAATCCCACCCGACGCCGGCACCTGAAAGGGCTGCGATTCGAGGCGACGTCCGTCAATGACCGCCGAGGCACGAGCCGTCGCCCCTGGCGCGAGGCCATCGAACTGCGCGTGCCCGTTGGCATTCGTCCTGGCGGTCTGTGTCTTGTCGCCCACCTGCAGTTCGACCGCATGGCTCACGATGTTGTCGGTCAGCGCCCCACGCACGAGACGCACTACAACGGTGCCAACCTGTACGTCGCCGACCGGCATGGGGATGCCCGACATCTGGCGAGCGTCCGGCATCTGCGCCCAGATGGACGTCGTCGCGACCACCAGCATTCCCACGAACAGGCCCAACATGCGACGGGCCGTCATACGTCCCCCGCGATCCGGGTCCCGCACGATTTACAGAACCTGGCATCCTTGTCACTGACCGTCGAACAGTCGGGACAGGTTCCTATTGGCGCAGGCACCGTGGCCGGCCGATCACCCGCCTCGGTTGTCCCGATCGTGCCCGAAGGCGCGGGGGCCGAAGTTGGCGACGACAACAGGGCGGCCAGATCGCGTTCAATCAGCGCCCGGTAGCCGCCTCCCCCCTCGAGCTGGCGGATCAGGCCCACGGCGCGTGTTCGCAGTCTTGGAACGATCTCGCTGTAGTCGGCCTCAGAAATCTTTCGCATCGCGCGATCGAATTCGACTTCCTTGATCGACCGCAGGACCAACATCTTCTCGCGCTCGAGCGCCGCGCGCGTCCGGCCAGCCAGCATTTCGGTTGCCTCGCCGGCGTCAGCGGCCACCAGCGGCCCGAGCGTCCTCACCAGGCCCGCGGCCACCAGGCCCGCTGTGAGGATGGTGACGATCACCGCGACGGTCTGGACCGTTCCGCCGTCGCGCGTCACCACGGCGCCCGCCGCGGCCGACATCAGTACTCCGAGCACGAGGAGGTGCCACGGTCGCACTCCTCCGACCTGTGGAGGGGCGGGTGTGGACTGCGGAGCGGGAGCGGCCTGGACTCCCGCCCGCTGGTTGCCGCCGGGTTGCCCGGCTGTCGTCGCGGTCTTACGTTTCATATCGTCGCGGCTCCGGCCGGTGCTCGTCCAATCGCAAACTCAAATGCCCGCTCCGGCAGCAGCGCAATGCCAGTGCCCAGCACAAGGATGCCAAAGCCCATCCAGATCCAGCTCACCAACGGATTGATGACGACCTGGAGACTCATGGACTGGTCCTTTAACTCGTACGCCGGCATCACCAGATACAGGTCCTCGGCGATGGCCCGACGAATGGCGACATCGGTTGTCGGCTGTTCTTCATGCTTGCGGTAGAACCACCGGGCCGGATACAGCGTGCCCACGGATTTTCCGTCTTCGGACACCGCCACCTGACCGGTCACCATCTGCTTCTGGCCGTCGTCCGTCACTTTGACGCCCATGTTCCGGACCGTGTAGTGACCCAGCGTGGCCTCTTCGCCCTGCTTCAGCAGGACCTGGGCGTCCATCTTGAAGCCTTCCCCGGCAAACCCGAGGAACATCAGCACAATCCCGAGGTGCACGATGTAGCCGCCATACCGGCGGCGTTCGCGCATCACGAGGCCAATGGTCGCCGTCAACAGATCCGTCCCGGTCGCGTTTTTGCGCACCCGCGCACCGCGCACGAATTCCTGCGTGATGGTCGCCGTCACGAAGGCGGCCAGCGCGAAACAGATGCCCGACGACCACACGCGAACGCCAAGCGCCACCAGCGTGCCCGAGACGAGGATGCCGAAGAGCACCGGCCACACAAACGACTCGCGCAAGTTCGAGAGCGTGGAACGGCGCCAGGCCAGCAACGGTGCGACGCCGGTCAGGGCGAGCAGCACCAGGCCGAGCGGCATCATCCACTTGTTGAAGAACAGCGGGCCAACCGTGAGGCGATTGCCCGTCAGCGCCTCGCTCATCGTCGGGAACATCGTGCCGAAGAGGACCAACACCGCGGCGATCAGCAAAATCCAGTTGTTCGCCACAAACGCGGCCTCCCGCGAGATCCACGAGTCCATGTCGTAGCGCGGCCGCAGCATCGGCAGCCGGTGGATGACCCAGCCGAAACTGAACAGCAGAATCGCGACCATGAAGATCGAGAACATCCAGGCGAGGGCCCGGTCCTCTCCAAACGCGTGCACCGACTGCACCACGCCGGACCGCGTCATGAAGGTGCCGAAAATCGTGAGGAAAAAGGTGGTGATCACCAGCGTGACATTCCACACTTTCAGCATGCCGCGGCGCTCCTGCACGATCACCGAGTGCAGAAAGGCCGACGCCGTGAGCCACGGCAGAAGACCGGCGTTTTCAACCGGGTCCCAGCCCCAGTAGCCGCCCCACCCGAGCACTTCGTAGGCCCAGATCATCCCCAGCGTCAGACCGAGCGACAAGAACAGCCAACTCACCATCGTCCACCGGCGGACGGCTCGCAGCCACGAATCATCGAGATGTCCCGTGATGAGCGCCGCCATGCCGAACGCGTACGGAATCGTCATCCCCACGAAGCCGATATACAGGCTCGGTGGATGCACGACCATGTAGATGTTCTGCAGCAATGGATTCAACCCCTGCCCGTCGGCCGGCGTCTGCACCAGGAACGTGTCGAACGGGTTCTTGTGGACGACCATGAGGAACAGAAAGAACATCTGCACGCCGGAGATGATCGCCACCACGTACGGGATGAGTTCCCGATGCCGATCGCGGTTCACGTACACCGCGAGCGCGCCGAAGACGGCCAGCAGGAATACCCAGAACATGATCGAGCCGTCGAGGCCGCCCCAGTACGACGTGATCTTGTAGAACAGCGGCTGCACGCGGTCCGAGTAGTGCTGGACGTACTTGATCTTGTAGTCGTTGGTGACAAACGCGTGCGCAAGGACGGCAGAGGCAACCGTCATGGTCGCCGCGATCAGATAGAAGGCCCCCACACCGCTTTCAACGAGTCGGCGGGACCCGCGACGCGCGCCAGAGAGTGATGCGGCGACGGCGTACGCGCAGATGACAAATGTCGCAAACAACAGGAAGGATCCGAGGGATGCCATATTTCGCTCTCACCTACCAGGGGGCCGGCAGCAGGCCTCCCCCACCGGGGGCCTGCCGACGCGTAGGTTGTTAAAGAGGACCGTTCGGGGGAACGCAAGAGGAGCGCGAGGCGCGAACGTTACATGCCCGGGCTGCCCAACCCCTTCTTCGGCTCGTACTTCGAAGGACATTTGGCCATGACGCCGTTCGGGGTCACATGGAAACCATCCGCCTCCAGGCGACCTTTAAGGACCACTTCCGAATCGTCCTTGAACGTGTCGGGCACGATTCCGATATAGGTGGCGTCGACGACGGCGCCTTTGCTTTGAACCTTGAACTTGTATTCAAGGGAGTCGCGTTTGCGCAGGATGGAGCTCTTGACCACGAACCCGTGGATCTGCAGGTTCTTCCCCTGCCACTGGGTGGGGTTCACCATCACTTCTTCCACGTGCTTGTAGTATTCGGTGCCCTCGTTCAAGGTCGAATAGAGGAGGCCGGCCAGGGCCAGAACCAGGACCACGCTCGTTATACCGATTTTGACGGCTTTCTGTTTCATAGGCAGAGCGTTCACCACACTCCTGTCCCATCAGAATACCGCCCGGAGCGCCGACCGGTCAAACGCCAGAAACAGCCGTCGCACCCCCGGTCAGGCCCAGTTCGCGCAACAGGCCGTACAGGGTCGATACCGGCAGACCCATGACATTGCTGTAGGACCCCTCCACCTCCACCACAAACCTCGATGCGATACCCTGAATGGCATACGCGCCAGCCTTGTCCCTGGGCTCACCGGTGGCCACGTAGGCCAGGATCTCGTCGTCTCGGAGTGTCGCAAACGTCACCGTGGAACGCTCGACGGCCTGCCGCATACGCGACGCGTAGCACACGCAAAGACCGGTGAGCACCTCGTGGCTCCGGCCCGACAATCGGCGCAACATGGCGGCGGCCGCTTCGTCGTTCTCGGGCTTGCCGAGAATCAACTCCTCGATGACGACGACGGTATCAGCCGCGACCACGCCGCGCTGCGGGTACAGATGGGCAACCGCCGACGCCTTGGACAGTGCCAACCGCCGAACGTGGTCGTCTGGGCGCTCGCCGGGCAGCACGCGCTCGTCCACATCCGCCGGGACGGTATCAAACGCGAACCCGGCGGCGGTGAGCAGGTCGGCGCGGCGGGGAGAGGCGGACGCCAGCACAAGTCGCACACGCGGATGTTACACTAGGCGGTCCTCGCGCTTCGACTCGCGATGACGGTTGCGTATCTTGCGAGACGATCCGGTCGCCGGTGCTCGCTCAGCACTAAGTCCTGAGGGAGTAAACTCGTCGCCGAGTTTATGAATCGAGTGACGTAGGCTTCGACGTCATGGAACCTGTTCAGCACCTCGTCTCGTCCGCCATTGCCCGCATCGTGCGTCCGGCTCCGCTCACGATTGAGAAGGTCATGTTCGCCTGGCGCGTCTCGGTGGGCCCAGCCCTGGCGCGTCTCACGCGTGTGACGCTCAGCCAGAACGGCGTGATGGACGTGGTCGTCGAAGACGGTCGCTGGGTGAAAGAGCTGGAACGCTTGTCACCCACGATCCTGGAACGGCTGCGCGACCTCCTCGGACAAGACGAGGTTCGTCGCATCGAGTTGACCTGTCCCGCCAGCCCCCGATCGGATCGTCGCCGCCCCCGGAGCACGCGCAGTTTATAGAGGCAATCCGGACGCGCATCATCACGGCAGCATCATTATTCTTCAGGGGGAATCGCCATGATCAGCACGGTAGGAGTCGTTGGTGCCGGCACGATGGGTAATGGAATCGCACAGACGTTTGCGCAGTGCGGGTTCCAGGTCATCCTCCAGGACGTGGTTGAACCAGCGCTTCAGAAGGCGCGAGCCACCATCGAGAAGAGCCTCGCGAAGTTCGTGGAGAAAGGCAAGCTGTCGGCGTCCGACAGGGATGCGACGCTGGCACGTCTCACGACCACAACCGACCTGAACGCCATGAGTCAGGCAGACTTCATCGTGGAAGCCGCCACCGAACGCATTGATCTGAAGCTGAAGCTGTTCGGCGAGCTTGATCGCATCAGTCGCGCCGGCGTCATTCTCGGCTCGAATACGTCCTCGATTTCAATCACGATGTTGGGAGCGGCCACCAAGCGACCGGATCTCGTGCTGGGCATGCACTTCATGAATCCGGTCCCACTGATGACGCTGGTTGAGTTGATCAAAGGCCAGGCGACGTCGGCCGACGCGATGGCGGCCGCGACCGCGTTGTGCCAGCGGCTGGGCAAGACCCCGGTCGAAGCGGCCGACTACCCCGGCTTCATCGCCAACCGCATCCTGATGCCCATGATCAACGAGGCCATCTTCGCGTTGATGGAGGGCGTGGGCACACCAGAGGCGATCGACACGGTGATGAAACTGGGCATGAATCATCCGATGGGCCCTCTGACACTGGCGGACTTCATCGGTCTCGATGTGTGCCTGGCCATCATGGAGGTGTTGCACAATGGGCTGGGCGACCCCAAGTACCGGCCGTGTCCGCTGCTGCGCCGGATGGTGATGGCGGGACAGCTGGGCCGGAAGAGCGGAAGAGGTTTCTACACTTATTAGCGTGCTGCCAACGCGGCGGAATGGCGACGGCAGAAACTGCAATCGGCAGCCGCTCAGAAGTACGCAAATTCTGCGCCATGTGATGGCGCAGGCGAAAGTCTCAATAGCCGTAACTTACTGATTATCAAGGCCTCCGCGTTATCTGCGGCGTCATCTTCGCTTGACATAGCGATGGCACGTTTCTAGAATAGGATCCTTCTGTTACATCGCCACCAAGGAGTGTTCATGGCTGTCGACGAACGCAACGAGAGAACCAAGGCCCTGGAAGTCGCCCTCACGCAGATCGAGAAGCAGTTCGGTAAAGGCTCGATCATGCGGCTTGGCCAGAAGGGCGCCATTCTGCCTATTGACGCGATTTCCACCGGAGCGGTCAGCCTCGATTATGCCCTCGGCGTCGGTGGCGTACCCCGCGGCCGCGTGACTGAAATCTACGGGCCGGAGTCGTCGGGGAAGACGACCCTCGCGCTTCAGGTGATTGCGCAGGCACAAAAACTCGGCGGGATGGCGGCCTTCGTCGATGCCGAGCACGCCCTCGACGCAGCCTATGCGCAGAAACTCGGCGTCGTACTCGACAACCTCCTGGTGTCCCAGCCGGACCACGGCGAGCAGGCGCTCGAAATCGTCGAGGTGCTGGTTCGATCGGGCGGCGTGGATGTCGTGGTGGTCGACTCGGTGGCCGCGTTGGTGCCTCGCGCCGAGATCGAGGGTGAGATGGGCGAGGCGCAGATGGGCCTGCAGGCGCGACTGATGTCGCAAGCACTGCGCAAGCTCACCGGCGTCGTCTCCAAATCGGGAACGTGCCTGATCTTCATCAACCAGTTACGCGAAAAGATCGGCGTCATGTTCGGCAATCCCGAAACCACCACCGGCGGGCGTGCGCTCAAGTTCTACGCCTCCGTGCGCCTCGACATCCGGCGCATCGCCAGCATCAAGGAAGGCGAAGCCGTCATCGGTGGACGGGTGCGCGTCAAGGTCGTCAAGAACAAGGTGGCGCCGCCGTTCCGCGAGGCGGAATTCGACATTCTGTACGGCGAGGGGATCTCACGTGAAGGCGACCTGCTCGACCTCGCCGTCGAGCACAAGATCGTCGAGAAGAGCGGCACCTGGTTCTCCTATGCCAATGAACGACTCGGCCAGGGCCGCGAAAACGCGAAGCAGTTCCTCCGTGAGAATCCGGACCTCTGCAAGAAGCTCGAAGATCGGGTACGCAAGGAACTCGGCTTGGTGAGAGATGCGGACGCGCCGGCCGAACCGGTGGCTGAGAAGGAGAAACCGCCGGCGCCGCGTAAATAGCGCAGCGCGCGTCGTCGTTGTCGTGGTCGGATCCGCGTGCTATATTGAAAAGCCCGCGAGGGCCAGACCTCACGTGCCGAGGTAGCTCAGTTGGTAGAGCACTGCACTGAAAATGCAGGGGTCCCCAGTTCAAGTCTGGGCCTCGGCACCACGTAAAGCCAACAAACACAGCGGCTTAGACATTCGGGACAACCGAAGGTCTGTGCGGCGATATTCCCAGTGGTGCCCTGGGTGGTGCTCGGTAGGTCGAAAGTGCCGCTCTACCGCTGTGGCGGCTTCGAGTGCGAATCCAAGTTCAACTTGATGTTGTCAGCCGCCCGCACGGCCGGCGAGTTCGACGTAGATCGAAGTCGTCCGGCAACATCGCTGAGATTCTAACCCGCAGGTCCACTCGGACCTATCCCCCACCATCTCTGACCGTCCCTTTACTCAAGAAGTCGCGTGGAAATCTCCCGCGATGTCGCTTGACTCGTGTAACGTAGTTGCTTTACAGTGGCTCGTGATGGCGGACCGAGTACTGCTCAACTTCCGAATCGATCACGAGCTGGCCGAGGGCTTGAAGGCGGTGGCCGTCCGCGACGGCGTGCCGCAGTCTGAGCAGGTGCGGCGAGCGATTCGGCGGTGGTTGGAAGATCGGAAAGCGATCAAGGCGGAGCGTCCACGGCCGGCAAGCCGCAAACGCTCCTAAACCGTCACCCTGCGTAACCAGGCCGACGATCTGCTGGCTATTCTACCAGCGACCCGCCGGCCTCCGATCCTGGAGGCAGTATGGCAACATCCCGCAAGCGGAAACCTCAACAGTCCCCCGTAGACACACATGAACGCTTCGTGCAGGCTAGGCGCCAGCTTCAGCGAGACGCGCAAGCCCTTGTCGCCGACTTCTTCGCGTCGTTCGACTTCTTGGGCGCGATTGCTGAGAGACAGGACTGTGAGCAGTTGGCCAAGAAACACGCCGCGGCCGAATTACGGATCTCGGAGAGCGGCGATGCGGCCCTGACGAAACAACTGGCCGAAGAGAAAGCGATGTACGCGATCGGCGTGGCAGTTGGTCAGCGGCTGGAGGCCCGCGCGTTCGACACGACTGGCGGTGTCCGATGAGCGCGCCACACACGCCGACCGTTGAAGAACGACTATGCGAAGTGGAGTCGACGCTTGCACTGCTGCTGTTGACGACGCGCGCCCTGTCGTCGTGTGACGAGCTCTGCCTCGACGACAACGACAAATCCGCCGCGTGGGCGAAACTGGACGACCTCACGATAGATGCCCTGGCCAACACGCGCGCAGTCAAACACGCGTTGCCGTTCGCCAGCTCGAACCTTCGCGCGCCCGATGCAGAGAAACGATCGGCGGTGCCGTCATGACGCGCAACGTGCTGTTCGTCAGTGAGCTCATGGAGGCCTTGGGTTGTAGTCGCCGCACCATCGAGCGATGGCGGCGGGCGGGGCGATTCCCGATTCCAGAAGTGTTGCCGCGGCTGGGACGTCGGCCGCGATTCCGTCGAGCGGATGTCGAGGCGTACGTCGACGGCACGTCACGACGACGGCCGGCGGCACAAGGGACAGTACGAAGATGCGACCAGGCTCCAGCGGATCGGCGGGGGAAATTGTCTTTGTGCACCGTACAACGCCGTTGGACGTTCGGACATCCCGATCCTGTAGCGCATGCCGAGGCACAGCCGTTGCGAATGAGCCGCCCCGCTACGGCGGCCCAGTGTCCGTGAGACGGTTGCGGACTATCCGTCCACGAACTATAGTCCACACAAATCACAGCCCCCACGGACAATCAGCGGCATTCTCAGAAGAGCGTTCGACGATCGGAACGGGAACGCCGTAGACGAGCTGCCGCAGGCTCGGAGACCTACCCATGACTCGACGCGACCAATGGATCGTCGTCGCCCTTGTGTTGGTCGTCGCCCTGCTGTACCTGGCGTTCCCGCGCTACGAGTGGCGCCAGGCGACCAATGGGCGCATGACTCGCGTTGACCGCTGGACTGGCCAGGCCGACTTCATGGTACCGGGGGCGGACGGCCAATATGTCCCATACGTGCGTCCGCTGGCACCGACGGAGCCCGTAAAATGACCACCAAACCCACGCTCGCCGCCCTGCTCGACGATTGCTGCGCCCACTACAACAGCCTCGAGGCCAGCGCCGTTTCACTCAGGTATGGAGGTTGTTAGGCTGTAGAAGGTTGACGCCTCCGCGAATGGCGCCAGGCTCGCTGACTCATGCTAGTCGTGGATGTTGACCACGATGCCGTTGTTCGTCGCATGTGCTCCCGGCGACTGCGCGGACGCGGCGCCGGTCGATTCCATGACCGGCAACAACACCCTGAACGTCTCCAAATCGTCGGCCGCTCGTATGATGTGGGCGGCCATCGCCTCCGCCCACTTCACGCCGATGACGTGGTGAACCTGCTCAAGCCACCAGGCGCGCCACTCCGGGCGCCTGAACCGCCAGCCGACTTGCACGTGTGACAGGCCGGCCAGATGTCCGATGTTGCGGGTGGTAGGCGGTTTCCGCTCCGCGCGAAGCGTCAGCCATGCATCCAGGATGGCCCAGTCCTTCGGCGTTGGGTGGTAGGGGGCGGGAACGGTAGGCTCCGGAAGGGTTCTCCGCCAGGCGCGTGGCGTCGCCTGCTGTTCCTGCGAAACGAGTCCGGGCATGGTCGTTCCTTTCAACTGCGCGGGTGTTGCTCATCTCCGGACAACGGACGCCGGACAGGGACAGACACCCCCTCTAAAGAGGGGGGTTGTCCGTCCGCTCTGTCGAGGGCTGTTTGTCCGGACAAGTTGTCCGCCAAATTCGGCCAATGATTACGGGCGCGTTTCGCGTACTCGGGGCGCTTGTCCGCTCGCGTTCGGACAACGTGTCCGAAAAAGTTGTCCGCTCCACTTGTCCGCCCGTATTTCCTAACAAAAACACAGAAACCCCTGTCTTGCCGATGACGTGTCCGGAACTTGTCCGCTCCCGTCCCGAGGTCATGACTGTTGTCCTACCAGCACCTGGAGCCGGCGGGTCAAGTCCTCATATTCCGGTGTGTTCTGTTGGCCGCTGGCATCCATCGCCTCAAGGGCTTGCGCCAACTCGGTGGCTTGCATCAACACCTGTTCCTGCTCGAGCGTCGAGTCGAGGGGCTCTGGGGCCTGCAGGTCGCCACGAAGGGGAACCGGCTTGCCTTGGTCCTGCAGCGTGTCGATCGAGGCTCCACGTGGCCGCAGGCCGAAGGGGCCATTACCCAGGGGAAGGGTCGGGCGTGGGGTCAGGCCGGAGGCGGTGAGTGATGGGCGAATTCTCATAGGGTGACTCCGTTCCGACGTTGTATCCTTGCCCTCGTATGTCCTCAGACGTTCGTGACTTCTGGCTTCTCGTCACGGGCCTCGTCCTCGCCTTTGGCTCCGCCGCACTCGTCATCCGTTGGATGCGGCGGGCGACACCGACACACTGGTCTCGCCCGACGCGTTGGGCCTATCTTGGCTTCAAGTGGACGCTCATCTCGTTTGGCGGATACGCCTGCCTCGGGCTTGCCGTCCAGGAACTACAAGAGAAACGCGTCGGCATCGGCACGGGCGTCCTCTTCACGGTCGTCTTTGCCACCATCAAGGCCCTGATTACTGTTTGGACGACACTACGACACCAAAGCGGCCCAGAATCTCCCCAGCCTCCTGCGCGTTCTGATTCGTGATTGCATCTTCCAGGCGCTTCGCCCACACCCCCGCCCTCATTTGGTTGTTCCGGAGCCAATTGGCTGCAAAGGACAACAGCGGCAGTTTCCCGCTGGCAATCTCGCCCGCGGCGATGACATGCGCGGGGAGACTGACGGCATCGCGGTTGCCCTGTCGGAAGAGCGTCCGATCAAGGGTCTGTTTCGCCTGAATCGCCGCCTTCTGTTGGGCGAACAGGGGTTGTGTCTCTGGAACAGCCGCCTTCACTGAGTCACGGGCCGCGCGTTCCACGGCCTTGCTCGCTTCCTGCCCGGCCCCCTTCATCTCGCCCCACGCCTTGCGGTTACTCCAGCGCGACGTACCACGCGCAATATCCAGCGCCTCCCCAGGCGCAACGTCAGTCCTGAGCGCACGCGAGGCAACCTGTTGCGGGGTCAACGCCGGCTGTCCGGACGCATTGAAGAGACCGGCGATCGACGGTCTCATAACCGTCTTCGTGACCGTTTCCGATAGTGGTGATTGCTCGAGCAGTTCACTGGCCGCGCGGCGAATCGTGGCGACGTCATCGGCGGGAAGGCCCTGTTTCGCCGCGCTTCGTTCAAGGGCCTGGAGATAGCGCATGGCGCGTTGTGGCGCATCGCTGACCGCGCTGCTCTTCGAGAGCGCGTCCTGAATCCCTTTCTCAGCCGCCGTAATGAGCGCCTCTGCCTTGGCCGGTGTCGTCAGTTTGTTGTCGAGAATGAATCGGCTGAGGCGATTGGCGATCGCGTCGATACCCTGGACGGATGCCCCAGCCTGCTGCTTCATGGCCGTGACGGTCGGCTTGATGGCCGCGCGGACGAGCGGCACCGCCAACGATCCGATCCCCTCCGCCGCCTTCGCAACGGCGCCACCGATGACGGGCATTGCGGCGCCGACGCCTGCCGCCGTTCCAACATCCCCGCCCTGGATCTTCGTCATGCCTGCCGATAAACCGGACTGCACGGCGGATCGTGTCCCGAGGTTGATTGCTGACCGGCCGAGACGACTCGTCACCGCTGGCAGCACTTTCGCCGCGATCCCTGTCGCGAGTTTCTCGGCTTGGGCTCCGGGGACGAAATACTCAGCGACCTGTTCGATGACATTGCCGACCTTCTGCGCGGTGTTCTGTGGAGCCAGATCAGGCCCAACGTCTTCTAGCGCCTGCTTCGTGTTGATGCCGGGCACCCCGAGCGCGCCGTAGCCCGCATCGATTGCGGCGGCGACCCCTGGGATCTTCGTGGCCAGTTTCCCCAGGCCGACCGCGCTCGTGCCGAGCCCCTTCAACGCGCCGAGTAGGGCGTCCACGATGACGCCGTGATCGACGGGCTGGCCGTTGACGCTGAAGTGTGCTGACTCGCCGACGTTGACACGATCGGTCGGCGCATTCGAGGCGAACCAGTTATCCCCACCCGAGGGAGCGGCTACAGGCGGAGCAATGAGCGCGCCAGGCTTCGGCGCATTCGAGGCGAACCAATCAGGCTGTTGAGGCATCATCGGATCACCGTCGCCCCAAGCGATTTGTAGTGTTCCACGAGGCCAGCCGGAACATCCGAAATCTGACCGTTCGGTGCCTTCATCTTGACCGTCCCGTCACCGCCAGCAGGAGACGCTGACGCTGTGGCAGGCGGAGGCGCTGCCTGTGGTGGCGCCCCGCCCATCCGTGTCGTGATGTGATCGATCGTGGCGCCGTACCCGTCAATCGTCAGGCGCATCTCGCGTTTCATCAGGCCGACCACACTAGCCAGCGTGGTCGGATTCATTGTGGCCTTCACCAGATCCTCCGCCGCCTTGCGGGCGGAATCCGACGAGGCCGCGACTGCCCCGGTGGACCCTTCCATGATCTTCGCGTATTCGGTCGAGAACGTCGTGATTGCGTTGAACAGCATCGCCGTGTCGCTGTCGCCAGCAATCTCCTTCTTCCCGGCCAGAAGCCAACTGTTCAACATCGGAGAAGCCGTGCGCCCGACCTTGGGCGAGAGTTCGCTGATGATATCCGTCTGAGCCAGGGCCTTCGTCTCGAAGGACTCCGCCGCCGCACTCATCGTCGTCATCTTCCCCAGCGCCCCGCTGTCAGCCTTGTAGGCGGCCTGTTTCTGGATGGCCATGACCGGAGTCTGTCGCAGCGCCTTCGCCTGTTGTGCCGTTCGGTTGATGATGGCTGCGCGCGCCTGAGCGTTCCCCATCCCGAGCGCCGGCATCACGCCCGTAACACGGTACTGCGTGGCCGCGTAGTCAACCCCTTCGTCGGTTAGCGCGCCATTCGTGCCAGGCCCGCCACCCAGCATATTGACGAGGCTCGGTTTCCACGTGGCCGTCGCGTGCTCCTTCGCGCCCTGCAGCATCTGGTCCGGCGTCGGATTCTTGCCGTACTTTCCGATGATGTAGGCGCCCTCAGACCCCATCGGCGGGATCGGCTGTTCGCGTGGTGGCCCCTGAAACGTCTCTGACACTCCGGGCCTCGCTGTCGGCCGCGTGCCAGAACTGCCAGGCGTGTAGATGTGTGTCTTGCCTTGGTCCTCGGCGAAGCTCTTCATCCACGTTGCGTCAAACGCCTTCTTCGACGATTCCTCCCGCGTGTCGAGCGGCAGTTCGAAGCCCGGAACCCCGATTGACGGCTGGCCGGGTATTGGGTAGGGCTTCAGCTTCTCCCGCGTCTGCTGTTCCATGAAGGTCGGCAAAGATCCGAATCCGAAGTCTTGTTCCCCCGCCGGCTGTTCGCGTGACGTGAACTGCAACATTGACTCCGGCGCGTCGATCAGCGAGTACCGCCCGTTGATGGCGTTGTAGTTCACCAGCGATTCGTCCCGCGCCTTGCCCTCGTTCGACACGGTCGCGATCATCTTCCGAAGGTCCTGCTCCTGCTGCGCGATCCGGTCCAGCCGGCCTGCTCGATCCTGCTCGGCTTTCGTCTTCGCCGCGTCCGCCTTCATCCCCTGCATCCACTGGTATGCCTTGAAGAACCCGTCGAGCCCTTGGCCGAGCCCGTAGCCGATCGCGTTCCCCCACCCGCCAGCCTTCTGGAGTTGTGCTTGTGGCATGGTCGTCCTCGCCTATATGTGTCCGTTTGCCTCGAGCGCCGTCACGACGCCCGCCTTTCAACCAAGTGGATTCGGGTCACGCCGTCAGCCCCCGGCTGCCGGGTAAACAGCTTCGAACAGCGGCGGACGGTCCGTTCGATCGTCTCGACCTTAGCGTCAAGTTCGGTTGACATCGCCGTCAGAGTCATCGGGCCGCTGGTCAGCGTGCCGCGCATCCGCTGCCACAGCGGCAGCTTGCCGGCGAAGTCCTCGGACTCGGTGAGGTTGCTCGGCTGGATAGAGATGCGATCGCCCCGAAATGAAATCTGGAGCCCTCGGGCAGCCAGCAGCGGTCCCGTGTTGCACTTGCGATGGAACAGCGCCACCGTCACGTCACTGGCGTTGCCGTCAGCCTCGGAGCGTTTGGCGAACCATGTACTCCGCGCGCTGTTGTGCCAGAAGGCCGAGCCGAATGGCTTTTGGTCGCCGTTCTCGCTGCGGTTGATGTGCGCGATCATCGTGGCCCCGACGCGCAACTGGCGCATGGCGCGACAATAGGCGTTGGCCGTCTCGGCGGCCTCGGGCGGTCCGTCGCACCCGTAGGCGAGCGAATCGAGGATCATGTACTGAATCCCGTGCGCCACGATCAGACGCCGGAGCCGGTCCACTTCAACTGTAAGCGGGGCCTCACAGCGCGCGTACCGCACGTCGGGCATGTCGGCACCGAACAGAGATTCGAGCCGGGCGCGGTGATCCCCCGCGCTGGTTTCCCAATCGGCATAGAGCACCGACACCCCGCGCTGTGCGAGTTCGCCGGCCCGCGCGAGGGCAATCAGGGACTTGCACGCGCCGCCATCGCCGAAGATGATCTCGGGGTGATCCTTGAGCACGGGCAGCCCGTGGATGGTCCAGGTCGCGTCAGGTGAGGGTTTCGGCATGTCGCGGAGCAGCACCGCCGACGCGCCTGTCCGCTCGGCGATAACGACCCGCTGACAGAAGTACTCAAGCGTGCCGTACCAGTCGTAGTCGCTGGCCTCACTGCGCTTCGCCAATAACTTCGCGCGGGTCTCGCGGGCCGAGATGGATGAGAAGTTGAGGCTGCCGACCAGCAGCGCACCGTCGCCGTTGACACGCTTCGCGCCTGGCAGGTCGCACGTCACCGTCAGTTCGCCGATCAGTTCGCCCGAGTGCCGCGCCAGACGGTCCACCGATAGCACGATACCCGGCCCCGGCACTTCGAGCCGGTAGCAACCGTCGCCTCGATCGATGAAGTCCTGCTCGGGCGTCATGCGGCGCGCCCCGTTGCACCACGCGACGTGTAGCGCGCGAGTTCAGCCCGCAGCGAACGGATCGCCCCACGCTGGCTGATGATCGTCGCGCGCAGCCGCTTCACCGTTTCGGTGAGTGCCGCCACTTCGGCAACGGCGACCTGATTCAACTCGCGGTAGATGTGCATGTCGGCGGCCAATTCTCGCGCCTCATCAGTCGGGTCGTGCTCGGAGAACGCGAGTTCGCGGATGACTAGATCCGCTGCGCCGAGTGGTGGTAGAGTGTGCGAGTCCATCTCGTGCATGTGTCTTCGCTCCGGGCCGCGCTGCCAACGCGGCCTTCCGTCTGTACGGGCTCATGCCGCCGGCCGGACCGTGTGGCTGTCGAGCCACCGTTCGAGATCGGCCACGCGGTAGCCAATCAACCGCCGGACGCGGACAAACGTCGGCCCGCGGCCGAAGATGCGCGCTTTCTTCAGATACGCTCGGCTCATGCCGAGGTAGCGGGCCGCGTCCGGTTCGCGGAGCACGGCCGGAACGATGCCGCTTGCAGTGATGGACGTCGTAGCGTTGGTGGGTGCCTGGGTATGCTGCATCATGCCCGGAGAATACCGAGCACGGGACCACCGAAAAAGGACAGTTAAGGACTCAGCCTAGCCCGGTGACTTTTCGAGGTCGGCCCGTTCGAACGGGCGCGCGCAACGTGACCCCCACGATTGGCGCCAGCCGAACAACCGCATCACGCACGGTGTTGTGGGGTGCTTCGCGTGACGCCACGGGAAGCCCCTTCGCGATCGTGGCGTAGGACTCGCGGTTCATCTGATAGCGAACCAGCCAGACAAAATGCCTGTCGTCTGAATCATCAGCCGAGCCTCGCCGTGCCCGCAGCCGCTTCAATCCGTTGGCCTCTGCTTGTGTCAACACGTCGCGGGCGTGTTGCTTGGCGCGTGCGCCATACTCGGTCGTGGTGTCCCTCAGGGGGTCAAGCCGCGGGAGTCCCCGCGGTGGACGTTGCGCCGCTTCGATGAACCAGCCGTCTGCCTCCGGCGACGTGCGCGTGAAACGCGGCCCCTTCCCTGTCGCGGGCGCTGATGACTCTGGCGCGTCCACGGCTGCCACGGCGGCGGGATGTGGGAGCGGCGTCGGTTGCGGGCCGAATCTATCGGCGACGTGCCACGTTCCACGCCCAAGCGTCCCACGGAACCATCCCGTCATCGACTCCCGAATGATGGAGCGGAACGGACCGTCAGACAGGCCGTACCGGGCCGCCCATGCGTCAACGTCAGGATTGCAGAGCCACGGGACCGCGTCGAACGTGACTGGGCCTGTCACAATTGGCGCCGGCGGCGGACTCGCCTTCTGGGTCGTGTTCATCCTCGCATCCATCAGCGCCAGCGCGTCCGCTCCCATCAAGGCTTCCACTTCCTTGAACACGAGCGGGCATCGCGCGGGCGTCATGGCTTCGAAGAACCGCGCCACGGCGCCGTGGATGGGATAGCGCGGATCGTACAGGTCGCCAGGGATGAGCCGTTGCGGTGGCCGCTTCGGGTCTTGCGTGCTGTTGGGCATCGTCGTCAGCCCGCCGCCACGAGCTTCGCCACCGCGGCCGCGCGATGCTCAGGCGCCAGATGGGCGTACCGCAGCGTCATCTTGATGTCCGCGTGCCCAAGCAGCTCGCGCACCGTGTTCAGATCGACGCCAGCCTGTACCAACTTCGACGCGAACGTGTGCCGCAGGTCATGGACCCGGAATCCGGCAATCGGTGTGCCGATGACGCTCGTGAGCAGGTTCTTCCATGCGGTCTTGATGTCTACGAGCCGCCCGCCGTCCTCGCCGGGAAACACGTAGCCATCGGCGGGATCGGGCTGCCACGCCTTGAGTACATCCGCCACCGTCTTATTGAGCGGGACATATCGGGTCTTGCTGGACTTCGACGTTTCGCCGCGCACTGTGAGCAGCGCCCCGGTCAGATCCACATCACGCCACGTCAGGCCGCAGGCTTCGCCGAATCGCAGCCCGGTATGGAGAAGCATGATCACCAGTGGGGTCAGCACGTCGGTGTACATCCCGAGTTCGGGCCAGAGTTCGTACCCGCGCTGTGCCCGCCAGACGTTCGCTGAGACGCGCGCTTGACGACGTTCCTCGTCTCGCGCGGCCAGCGCCGCCCGCAGCCGCGTTTCTTCATCGGGTGACAGGTAGCGCAGCCGCCCGATCGCGTCCACTCTCGCGAGCTTCAGGCCCGCCAGGGGATGCCGATCAAGGTGGCGCCACTCCACCGCCTTCGCGAGACAGGCCTTCAACGCCGCCAGCACCCGGTTGGCCGTGGCCGGGCTCCGGCCGCGCTTCAAATAGGCATTTCGCCACTTCTCGATCGCGAACGGCGTCAGATCGGCCAGCAACGTGTTGAGGAAATCCTTAAAACGGCCCTCGAGCATCTTGATCGTGTCGTCGCCGCTCGTGCGGTTCGCACGAACCCACGGCGCGTAGGAGTCGGTGATGAACTTCCCGAGCGCGATCCGCCGCTTGGCTTCTTGCGCCTGCCGTTTCTTCGCCGCGATCGGGTCATCGCCGCCAGAGTCCTCGCCGAGCCGTTCACGCGCCAGCTTGCGCGCCTTCAGCGGAGGGATCACATCGGCCCGCCCGATTGTGAACCATCGTCCTCGGCCGAGCCGGACCAGCCACGAGTGGTGGCCGCTCGGTCGGACGCGCAACACCAATCCGCGTTGTTCGCTATCAGCCAGGTCATACGAACCGGGTTTGAGCGAGTCAAGAAGCGCCTGGGTGATCTTCGTTCTCACGGTGCCTCAAATCCCTAGTGGTGCTCCTGGTGGTGCTTTGCGCGTCATTCTCGGTGGTCGCAGCGTCACCCGCCATATCCGACACAGCCAGTGTAACCCATTGGTAGGTAAGGGTCACACGGTATTTGATGAGTGATGGAGAGTAGCGGGTGTGAGACAGGAAAATCACTCTGAAAATGCAGGGGTCCCCAGTTCAAGTCTGGGCCTCGGCACCAGAAACCCCACACACATACATCGCGGTTAACGGGCGGCGCCGAGAGGCGCTCGCCCGCTCATACCGCTTCGGTATCCGGCCAGCGGTCTATTCGTCGCCCGCTTCGTCGGCCACTTTGTCGGCCACTTTGTCGGCCACTTTGTCCTGGTCGGGAAGGCTGGTGGCGAAATCATCGTACTGAGCGGGCGGCACGGCATCTACGGCCGGATCGTCCACGTCGTACACCCGCCCACCGCCACGCACCTTGATCGGCCCCTTCGGCCCCGGGTCGCCCCGCCCTTTCCCTTGCGACGTCCGCTTGCCTTTCGGCGGCGCGGGCGGACCGAAGTTGCGCTCTCGCCGGGCCCCGGGCTCGCCCCCGCCAGGCGCGGGCGGCCCCCCGGGTCTCGGGCCAAAGCTCGAGGGCCCGCCCATCATGGGGCGCGGTCCCCGTTCTTCCCTGGGCCGGGCCTCGCTTACCGACAAGGCCCGTCCCATGAACGGCTGCCCGTTCAGTTGGCGAATGACCTCGGTTGCCGCAGCCAGATCCGCGTAGTCGACAAACGCAAACCCGCGAGGGCGACCTGTTTCGCGGTCCATCGGCAGAACGACGGACAGCGGTGGCGCGACGCTTGTGACATGAGCCCGAACATCGGTCTCTGTCGCGCTGTATGGGAGATTTCCAAGAAACAACCGGACTGCCACGCTGTTATTTCACCTCGTGATGACACGGCGACATGCCGCTGTATGGCGCGATAAGTGACTGCTCTGGCGGAAAGGTAAGATGGGGAGTCAAGGCTTCAGTGCGTGTACCGGCCTTGACTGTAGCAAACCTCTCATTTCCGCGCAACTGCGAAACACAAGACGCCCCTTTCCGGTGCCCCTTCCGTGCCTTGCGTATCGGCGGACGGTCTGGTACCTTGGGGCTGTCCTTGCTATTCTGGGAGTTACCGTGAAGAGAAGCCTAGCCGTGCTCGCCGTCGTTGTTTTCTGTGCCACTACTGCCGCGTGCGGGAAGAAGGAAGCGGCCAAGCCGCCAGCCGCTCCGGCCAGATCCCCCGCCACCACCGCCCCCGAAGGCGCCGCCAAGCCTGTGCCCGCACAATTGCCGGACGTAGTCGCCAAGGTCAACGGCGAGGATGTGACCCGGGCTGAACTCGACATGGCGGTGCGCACCCTCGAGCAGCGCGCGCGCAACACCGTGCCGCCCGAGCAACGGGACGCCGTGTACCGCCAGGTGCTCGATCGCATCATCGGCTTCCACCTCCTCGCCCAGGAAGCCCGATCGCGAAAAATCGTCGCCGCCCCATGGGACGTGGACAAGCAGCTCGGCGATCTCAAGAAACAGTTCCCCAACGAGGCGGCATTCAATCAGATGCTCCAGGCGCGCGGCGTGAGCTTCGATCAGCTGCGCAAGGAGACCGAGGACACCCTGGCGGTCAACCAGATGCTGCAGGCGGAGATCGAGCCGCAGGTCAAGGTGCAGGACGCGGACCTCAAGACGTTCTTCGACCAGAACAAGCCCCGCTTCCACCAGGCGGAGTCGGTACATGCCAGCCATATCCTGATCCGCGCCGACGAGAAGGCTGACGTCGTCACCAAGACCAAGGCCAAGGCGCAGGCCGACGATCTGCTGAAGCAGCTCCGGAGGGGTGCCAAACTCCCCGACCTCGCCAAGAAGTTCTCCCAGGACCCGGGCTCCGCGCAAAACGGCGGGGACCTCGGCTTCTTCAACCGCGGCCAGATGGTAGCGCCGTTCGACCAGGCGGCCTTCGCACTGAAGCCGGGCCAGATGAGCGGTGTGGTCGAGACCCCGTTCGGCTACCACATCATTCAAGTGCTCGAGGCCAAGCCCGCGCGCGACGTCGGGTTCGACGAAGTGAAAGACCAGATTCGCGAGTACCTGGCCACTCAGCAGCGAGAACAGATAAGCCAGGTGTTCGTTGATCAGCTGAAAGCCAAGGGCAAGATTTCAGTCTTGATCTAGACGCCCTGGCGGATGGACGCCCCCAAATGACCAGACCTGCTCTCGCCCTCTTGATGGTGGCGTTCGTGCTGTCGGCGATCCTCGTCGCCGCGCCCGCGCCTCCCGACTGGCTCACGCCGCATCGGGACGCCGCGTCTCGCCTCATCGGTGAAGCCCTGTCCACCACGCACGCGTGGCAACGCCTGGCCGAGTTGACCGACACGTTCGGCCATCGACTGGCCGGCTCGAAGGCGCTCGACGACGCGATCGCGTGGGCCGTGTCCGAGATGAAGAAGGACGGCCTCGACAACGTCCACGCCGAGAAGGTGATGGTCCCGCACTGGGTTCGCGGGCGTGAGAGCGTGGAGCTGGTCGAGCCGGGTCCGCAGCAACTCGTCATGCTCGGGCTGGGCAATAGCGTCGGCACGCCACCGGAGGGCATCAAGGCCGAGGCCGTCGTCGTCGGCAGCTTTGATGAACTTGACGCGCTCGGCACGCGCGTCGCAGGACGCATCGTCGTCTATAACGTGCCGTTTACCAACTACGGCGAAACGGTTCGCTATCGCTCCACCGGCGCCTCGCGCGCAGCCGCCCTGGGCGCCGTGGGGATGCTGCTCAGATCGGTGGGCCAGCCCGGCCTCCGAACGACGCACACCGGGGCGCTGACGTACGCGGACAATGCCCCCCGGATTCCCGCAGCGGCCATCACCTACGAGGATGCGGACCGCCTCCAGCGGCTCCAGGATCGTGGAGTGAAACTGGTCGTTCGCCTGTCCATGGAAGCGCGCATGCTACCGGACGCCGAATCGGCGAACGTCATCGCAGAGATTGTCGGACGGGAACATCCCGAGGAGGTCATCGTCATAGGCGGTCACCTCGACTCGTGGGACGTCGGCACTGGCGCGACCGATGATGGGGGCGGCAGCATCGCGTCGTGGGAAGCCATTCGCCTGATGAAGAAGCTGGGCCTTCGGCCGCGGCGCACGGTTCGCGCGGTGCTCTTCACCAACGAGGAAAACGGCCTGCGCGGCGGCCTGGGCTATCGCGACCAGCACAAGGCCGAACTCCCCAACCATCTTCTGATGATTGAGATCGACGGTGGCGTCTTCAGACCACGGGGATTCGGGTTCTCTGGCAGCGAGGCGGCACGCGCCCTCGTCAAGGACATCTCGTCGCTGCTGGCCGGCATTGATGCGACCGCCATCGGATCCGCAGGTGGCGGTGCCGACATCGGTCCGAGCGTCGAGGCGGGCAAGATCGCTTCGATGTCGCTCGATGTCGATTCGAGCCTCTACTTCACGATCCATCACACGATGGCCGACACGATCGAGCGGATTGAGCCGGCCGATCTGGCGAGGTGCGTTGCGGCGATCGCGGTGATGAGTTACGTCGTCGCCGACATGCCACAGCGCCTTCCCCGCTGACCAGCTCGCATGCTTGAATGGTCTGGGCGCGCTCATGGATGATGTGCCGGTTTCCACCGGCATGACGCGAGTCCTCGTCATTCCGGCGAACGCCGGAATCCAGCCAGCGTTCCTCTCTGGATGCCGGCGAACGCGGGAATCCAGACCGCGCAGATAACACCACTCGAAATGCGACGGCTGGGGTCGGCATTGGCATGAAGCTTGGCGAGTTTTCGACGACAAGACGCCGGGAAACCGGCGCTCTCGGAAACATCGTGGGATTGTCGTGGGAAAACGTCCTTTTCAGAGCGGATCGAAGTTTGCTATTCTGTAAGCGAAACGAAACTTCGTGCCCATGGTGGCACTGATTTGGAGGAAACCGGTCATGGCAATGTTTATCAAGGAAGCGGATTGCATCAGCTGCGGCGCCTGCGAGCCTGAGTGCCCGAACGAGGCAATTACTCAGGCGGAATCCGTGTACGTCATCGCAGTCGACAAGTGTACGGAGTGCGTGGGCGCCCATGATGCCGCCAAGTGCGTCGAAGTATGCCCCGTGGACGGCTGCGTCGTCACGGACCCCAACAATGTTGAGTCGCGTGAGGATCTCGAAGCCAAGTACGCACGGCTGCACGTCTAGTCTGTCGGCGTAGTCTGCACCTTGCGACAGTTACTGGGGGACCCGCGTGGTCCCCCGTTTTGTGTACGCTCACAAGTGAGCCTCGGCACCGACGACCGCGCCGGAGCGTAGCTTCCGCTTGGCCCGATACAGTATTCTGGACTGACATGATTCGTTGCCGCGTGACTCCTATGAATAACACTCGCATGCGCTTGCGTCTTGCCGCATCAGTCGTTCTCTGCCTCCTCGTTCTCGGCGGCCAGAGCGCGGCCACAATGGAGGTCGGGCAGGCAAAGCAGGGCACCAAGGTCGGAGCGAAGCCTAAGCGGACTCAGCCAGCCAAGCGCCCACCGGCGAAGAACGCGGCGGTCCCGGCTCCCGCGCCAAAAGTCGAGCGTCCCGTGCCGTTCACGGCGGGCGAGACACTGTCATACGACGTGTCGTGGTCGATGGCCTTTGTGACGGCCGGTACGGCGACGCTTCGCGTGGTCGACAAGCACTCATCATACGGATCGCGGGCGTACTACATCCTTGGTGAAGGCCGCCCGACGCCAATGCTGGCGAAGCTGTACTCGCTCTACTACAAGGCTGATTCGCTGCTCGATGTCTACACGCTCACGTCCCAGCGCGGTTCCGTCTATAGCGACGAGAATGGCCGGACGCGCATGAAATCGCTCCGATTCAATCCCGACGGCCGGACGGCGCTCTTCGAGATGCAGACCTCGACCAATATGAAGAAGGACATCGCCGTCCCGGCGCAGTCGCAAGACGCGTTGTCAGCGCTTTTCGCGCTGCGTGCGATGACGTTGTCCTCGGGCATGACCATCAGGATGCCGGTGTGCATCAGCGACACGGTCTACTACATGTCTGCGACGGTTGGTGCTCGGGAGGATGTGAAGACGGGCATCGGCACCCAACCTGCGCTGAAGATCACACCCGTTATGACCGACGCGACGGGCAAGCCGGTCGGCCGCAAACTGTCGCTGTGGCTGTCGGACGACGCCAGGAGGATGCCGCTCCGGTTGCAGGCCGATCTGGCGGTCGGCAGCTTCAACCTGGTCTTGAGAGAAGCGAAGTATTAATGGATCTTGAGAGCGGTTCTAGGTAGAAGCGTCGGCCGCGCTGAACGGCCATCGCCCGCCCGTCGCCAGATTCACGACCGCCCCGAATCCCCAACATAGGTGGATGGTCGCGAACGCCGCCATCAGAAACGGCTGGAGCCGCCACTTGCCCGTTCTTCTGCACGCGTCCGCGGCTGCCAGGGCAAGCACGGCGGCGTAGAACGCCAGAAGGCCGAGCAGTACCACGCTCGCGACCCGCGAGAACACTCCCAGCACGCCAAGCGCGATCAGCACGGCGACAAAGGCCGCAGGCACCGCTTGCCGCCATCGGAGCGATGCCGGATGCAGCCGCAGCATGGCGACCTTCCACCAGCCATACCGGAAGTACTGGCGCGCCAGCGCTCCGAACGTGGCCCGCGCGAAGTATGTGGACCTGATGGCCGGATCGAGCACGACGCGGCGGCCGATCGTGCGCACGCGGTAGTTGAACTCGTAGTCTTCGTTGGTCAGCAGGCGTTCATTGAGGCCGCCAAGTTCGGTCCACAGCGTCTTCCGATAACAGCCGAACGGCACCGTGTCGACATCCTGCCGCGCGGTCGAGCCTCGGGCAATCCGGTACGCCGCATCGCCCGCTCCTGCCGGATGCGAGCCGGCGCGTGCAATCGCCTCGGCGGCCAGCGTATTCGCTCCCGGCGCCACCTGCCACACCCCGCCCACCACGCCGACCTCGGCGCACTCCTCGAGTGCGGCGACCGCCCGGGCAATGTACTCGGAATCAGGAACGCAATGGCCGTCCAGCCTGACGATCACTTCTCCTGTCGCTCGAACTACACCCGCGTTGACGGCAGCCGGGATTGACGCCTTCACGACCGGCACCACGCGAACCACGAGGGATGGATGTTCACGACAGTACGCGGCCACCACATCGGCCGTGTTGTCCGATGAACTGTCAACGATGACGATCTCGCTCACCACATACTTCTGTTGCCGGATGGCTTCGAGAAGGCTCGTGATGTGCCGCGCCTCGTTTCGGCACGGCACCACGACCGAGACGCGACTCGTGTTCGCCGTCATCGCCGCCCTCGAATCATGGCCAGTACGTCAGGCCCGAGCGTGGCGTCGCGGGTCACTCTGGCCAGCAACCACGCGCCGAGCACGAGTTTGGGTCCGTACGCGATCACATACAGCACCACCGAATAGGCCACAGCCGTGGTGCGGTCGACTGAGTAGACACCGAGCGCGAGCACCGTCAGGTACTGGAACACGCCCAGATTGCCAGGCGTAGAGACTGGCGCGCTGCCCACTTGCAGGACCAGCAGCACCAACAGCGCGGCCACCGGAGAAACAGGAATGTGAAAGGCCAGCAACAGCAGGTAGTTTGTGAACACGGAAAGCAGGAGGATCACAGCTGAGAGCGCCAGTGCCGCGCCCAGCGTCCGGGGATCCCGCAGTTGCGCGGCTTCCCCGACCGCCGTCGCGCTTCGCCGGGCAAACCGCGCCAAGCCCTTGTGCGTAAGCGTTTCCACTTTCGCTCGTAAGAATGCCGACACGCGCCGGCCGGCGAGCATGGTCGCCACCCCGAGCGCGGCTGCGATCAAACCGGCGATCGTCATGGCGCGGACCGGCCCTGCCAACCATGGAGGGAAGGTAACCTGCAAGGCGAGCCAGGCGGCCGCAAGCGCGACCACGCCCATGTCCATGAGGCGCTCAGCCACCACTGTCACAAATGTGCGTTCGAGTGTCTGGCCTCCCGTTCTGGAGACCAGAAGCACGCGCACGAGTTCGCCGACCCGGATTGGCAGCGCGATATTGACGGCCTGCCCAACGACCTGCGCCTTGAAGAGCAGACCCCATCGTGGTGAGTGATGGGTCGATCGTCCGAAGAGGACGCGCCACCGTTCCGTGACGAGCGCAAGCGAGGCGGCAATCGACACGAGCGCAGCCATTGTCCACCATGGATCGGTCTGCCCGATCGCCGCGACGAGCGCCCCGGGCGACTCGCCCCGGAACGCCAGCCACAGCGCTACGAGCCCAATGATCGATCCGACGACGACGCGCATCCTCGGCAGTCTAACGCACACACGCGGATGCGGCCAGCAGAACAGGAGGGACTGTGGTCAGTACGTCATCTGTCCCGGGGAATTAGTACGATATCTGTCGGGTCGAGAGGCGGGTGGGGTGTGGCCGTCGATGGGATATGCGGACGTATCCTGACGCCGCCGTGGAGGGGGTGGCACCAAGGCGTGCTATCCTACCGGGCGTCCGTGAACAGTCTGCTGATCTCCCCCCGGTTCCCCTCGACCTTCTGGTCATACGAGCCAATTCTCGAGCTGGTCGGCAAGAAAGCCTTGATGCCCCCGCTCGGCTTGATCACGGTCGCGGCGCTGCTGCCTGATAGCTGGACGTGCCGGCTGGTGGATTGCAACGTCCGACCCGTCACCGACGCGGAGTGGGCCTGGGCCGACATCGTTCTGCTGTCGGCCATGATCGTCCAGAAGCCGCACCTGCTGGAGCTGGTCGCGGAGGCCAAGCGCCGCAACAAGCCGGTCGTCGTTGGCGGGCCGTACGCGACGGCACTCCCCGACGAACTGCGGAACGCCGGCGCCGACTTCCTCGTCCTCGATGAGGCCGAGCTGACGCTGCCACCATTTCTCGAGGCCCTGACGCAGGGCGTCGCCGGGGGCACCTTCACTGCCGGCGGGGCGAAGCCCGATGTGACCACGACGCCGGCCCCGCGCTTCGACCTGCTGGAACTGGCCGCCTACGACTCGATGTCCATCCAGTTCTCCCGAGGGTGTCCCTTCCTCTGCGAGTTCTGCGACATCATCGTGCTGTACGGTCGGCGCCCGCGGACGAAGAGGCCGGACCAGATGCTGGCCGAGATGGATCGGCTTCACCAACTCGGGTGGCGCGGTACTGTCTTCATCGTCGACGACAACTTCGTCGGCAATCGCCAAGCGGCCAAAGAGATGCTGCGCGAGCTGGTCGGCTGGCAGGCCACGCGTGGCTTTCCGTTCCACTTCGACACCGAGGCGTCGGTCGACCTCGCCCAGGACCAGGAGTTGCTCGACCTCATGGTGGCCTGCGCGTTCAGGTCGGTCTTCCTCGGCATCGAAACCCCCGATGCCGAGAGTTTGGAGCGTACGCTCAAGCACCAGAACCTCCGCCAGCCGCTCGACGAGGCGGTCGACACCATTACGGGATCCGGCATCCGCGTGATGGGCGGGTTCGTCATCGGGTTCGACGGGGAGGCGGCAGGCGCCGGGTCACGCATCGTGGCGTTTGTCGAGCGTACGGCGATTCCGACCGCGTTCGTGTCGATGCTGCAGGCGCTCCCGGGGACGGCCCTGTGGGATCGCCTGGGCCGCGAGGGCAGGCTTCGCGACACGGCGACCGCCTCGGGCAACCAGACGTATCTGACCAACTTCGCGCCGACCCGGCCGCTTTCACAGGTCGCCCGGGAGTTCGTGGAGGCGTTCGAGCGGCTGTACGAGCCGCGCGCGTACCTCGACCGCACGTGGCGGTACTTCCTTGCGCTTGGCGCGACTAGACGCGTGGCGCGGCCCGTCCAGGCTACCCCACCGTCGGTCCGGGAGGTGCTGCGGACGCTTCCAGCCCTCATTCGCATTCTCTGGCGCCAGGGTCTGGCCCGCCGCACGCGCTGGCGCTTCTGGCACCATCTGGTGAGCATCAGTCGCCACAATCCGGGTGCGCTGGCTGACTACGTGACGGTGTGCGCCCTCAACGAGCACTTCCTGGTGTTCAGGCGGTTGGTGCGCCGCGGCATCGACGTACAGTTGGATGCCATGCGCGCGCCCGACCTGTTGCCGGCGGAATCGGAACCTGCCGTCGTCGTCTCCTGACGTCGGTCAGGTAGCGTCGTCGGGCCGAGGATCCGCCTCACGCGAATCAGCACCACCGCCAGCATCTGGAAGGAAGGTCCAGCCAGTTGTCAGGCGACCCTCAGCGGCTTGATGCGCGCGACCTCAGACTTCATGGTCCGAGCCGCATCCCACAGGTCCACAGCGCGCTGCGCGTTGAGCCAGAACTCGGGCGAGTTGCCGAAGAGGCGCGAGAGCCGCAGCGCCATGCCCGAACTCACCGCCCGACACCCCCGAAGCAACTCGTTGATCGACTGGCGGGAGACGCCCACGGCCTCAGCAAGGCTGGAAACCGTGAGTCCGTAGTCCGGCAGGAAGTCCTCCCGCAGCATCTCGCCGGGATGTGTGGGCCGGCGCATCAACGCGCCGGTGTTTGGAATACTCATGTCAGACCTCATCTCAGTGGTAGTCCGTGATCTCCACATCATAGGCGTCGCCATCGACGCATCTGAAGCAGATGCGCCATTGATCGTTGACAGAGATGGCGTGCTGTCCCTTCCGGCCGCGATCGAGCTGGTGCAACCGGTTGCCGGGCGGGACCTTCAGATCATCAAGGCGCGCCGCCACGGCGTACCAGCGTCTCGATCAAGCGCTCGATCGATTTCTGAAAGAGGTGAGGATTGCTGCGTAGAGAACTTGACTCAATAACTCAGATCCGGGTCAATCAAGACTTCTAGACAATGATCCTCTGGAAGATCCGATTGCTCGATGACAGATCCTCGAAGAACTTGGGATTCCATGGACGAAGGCTCGTCCCCACTAGTCCGGCAAGATCGTGCTGGTGGACTTCGAAGCCATAATCATGCACGCCAATGAAGTCCGAGGCCTTCAGGTCGCCAGCGAACAGCTGTACCTCTCGGGCCTTGTTTCCGTTGTCACAATAGAGAAACACCGACGGCCCTCGGTTGACGAGCTTCTGAATGATTGTTCGCGTTTTCGGATGAAAGATATCGCGACGATAAACTCGCCCACCCAACTTCCGAACGAGACGCAGCGCCCGATAGTTGGCGCGCTTTGTCGGGGCTGTTTTCCGTTGCAAGTCGAACGTGAAGAACCTCGCGCCGTTCAGGTATGCGTAAGTGGCGAGGTAACAGGAAAAAGCACCGGAGCCGGTCCCCAATTCGACAATGACCTTGGGCCGCTGAGAAGCCAGGAATACGTCAATGGTGAAAATGTCTGACCATTTCCGTTCTATCACCGTGCCAGCGTAGGCCCGCCAACCGCCATCGGGACGCTCACCCAACAAGCTCGCCAAGGTGAGACTTTCGACCTGGCGGTCACAAAAGATCGACCAGTCATGCTTCACGCCCGCACCTGTGGCCCGGCGTACCGCCTCGACGAATGCCCGCGGGATCAACGACCGCGCGATGTGGGATCTCATCGATTCCGCCTCCAGCCTGATGGGTCAAAGCCCTCGAACTCAAGTTCACCGTAATCATATCGCGTCATTCAATCGGGCGGCTTCGCCAATTCAGCCTCAACGGGCAGTGCGTGTAGATTCGACACGCCGCACGGCGCACTACCCCACATGCCTCTTCGCCGCGGCTCCTCCCTCGGGTCTGCCGAGATCGTGGCGTCGCTCCCGTCTACTTCAACCAGCCCAAGACGACGTAGTTGACCTCTCGCTCACGCCCACAAGTCCGGCACGTTTCCGTTGACGCCTACCGCAGGGTCCGGAAGCTGTCAGGACTCGCGCGGATGCGCGAGATTGACGACGATGACATCAAGTTCCGGCGCTACATAGAGCGCCTGGGCGGACCACCGCAGGCGGCGCCCTGAAGTCGAGTATTCTGGCGTCGCGTCATGGTTGCATGGAACCGGACGGCGAGGGGCGCCGCCGAGTACGCGTCGGCCACGCGCCAGTGATGCGTCGGAAGCGACTATAGCGACGGCTCGGCGCCGACGTGCCCTGGCCCAGACATAGGCAGCGCCCCCCCCAGCGGAGACGCCGAGTTCGCGCCAAGGCGAGCGTCCAGCCGTACACAGAAAGGGCGGTAGGAACCCCTAGGTGGCTACCTATTGGCTACCTACCGCCTCGAAAACTGGTCGGGATGACTGGATTCGAACCAGCGACCCCCTGAACCCCATTCAGGTGCGCTACCAAACTGCGCTACATCCCGATCTCAACTCCATGCGATGGGCATCATGTCCTGCGACGTGGTGCCCTGCTCTTTCCTCCCGCGGCGGCGTCCGGCGTCTTTTCAGTCTGCGTCACGCGCTCACCCGCCGCCTCAGCACCGATATCGAGCAGCGTCGGTTGTCCGGATCCCGCTACCTTCCGAGGCTTCGCAGCGTGAACCGGCGGGCCGCCCAGCATCTCGAGCAACGACCGCAATTCGCCCTTGATGCCGTCCAGCTTCCGCCGAGCGCCAGGTGCCACACCCGCCGGTATCCCATCATCGGCCGTATGTGCGTCGCCGTCAAGCCTGCGCCGCGCACCAGCCAGCGTCAGCCCTTCGCCATACACGAGCTGTCTGATCCGGAGCACCCGCTCGACGTCACTCCGCCGATAGACGCGCGGCGTGCCAGGAGTTCTCGCAAAGCCGAGCGTCGGAAACTCCGATTCCCAGGACCTCAGCACATACGGCTGCACGCTCGCGATCTCGCAAACGTCCGCTGCCTTGAACAGCTCCCGATCCGGAATCTCTGCGATGGTATCAGCCACGTACTTCTAGCGAAAAAGTATACCACGCCCTCCGCGCTTCATCCTGTCTGAGCGCTTCCGCGATCGCGCCCGCACTTGAATGCGAATCGGCGTTCCCACATAACCAAACGCCTCGCGCAACTTATTCACCAGGAAGCGCTGATACGAGAAGTGAAACGTCGTCGCCACGTTGGTGAAGAACACGAATGTCGGCGGGGCGATGCCCACCTGTGTGGCATAGAGGATGCGCACCTCGCGGCGCCCCTTCACCACCGGAGGATTGGCAGCCACAATCATCTCGACGAACCGGTTCAATTCGCCAGTCGGCACCCGACGGCGCCGCGCCTCGGCCACCCGGTCTATCGTCTCCAGCAACTTGGGCACCCGCTCACCGGTCACCGCCGAAATGTGCAGCAGCGGCGCGTACTCCAGGAACTTCAGCTTCCGCTTGAGTTCGTCGTCGAACTCCGCGGCGGCAGTGGGCCCCTTCTCCTTCATCAGGTCCCACTTGTTGGCCGCGACAATCAGCCCGCGTCCGGCCTTGTCGGCCTCGCCCGCGATCGTGCCGTCCTGATCGGTGGGCCCTTCGACGGCGTCGAGCAACAGCACGACGACGTCGGCGCTCGCGATGGCACGGCGCGCCTGGAGCACGCTCACGGCTTCGACGGCGCCCGCGCCCGCCACTTTTCCTGAGCGCCTGATTCCGGCCGTGTCCACAATCCGAAAACGCCGCCGGTGCCAGTTCAGCACCATATCCACGGCATCCCGGGTTGTCCCTGGCATATCACTGACGAGCATGCGTTCCTCGCGCATCAACCGATTGACCAGCGACGACTTGCCGACGTTCGGCCGCCCCACGATCGCGACCGCCGTTTCAATCTGCTCATCGGCCAGATCGCGTTCCACTCCCGGTGCCTCCGACCCGCCTGCCGTCTCCGCTTCAGTTTCCCGCCCTTCGCCGCCCGGGCGGCACGCGTGCGCGACAATCTGCTCGAGCAGATCTCCAATGCCATGTCCGTGCTCGGCGGACACCTCGACCACCGGCTCAAAGCCGAGTGCGTAGAATTCCAGACCGCCGGCTTTAGCCCGATTGTCGTCGCACTTGTTCAACACCATGACGACCGGTTTCCCCGAGGTTCTGAGCGCCGCCGCGATCTCCTCGTCGGACAACATCTTGCCGTCTGTCGCGTCCACGACAAACAGCACAAGGTCGGCTCCCGCAATCGCCCGGTGACCGCCGCCAACGACCAGGTCTCGGAGCGGGTCAGCGCTGGCACCGAACATCCCGCCGGTATCGCAGAGCTGGAAGGTCGCCCCCTGCCACGAGACGGGCATCGCAATGACATCTCGCGTGGTGCCGGCGATTGGCGCAACGATGGCGCGCCGCTTCCCTGCCATGCGGTTAAACAGGGTCGACTTCCCGACGTTCGGGCGACCGACGAGGACGACGGACGGGAGCGGCCGTGGCACGTGCTGTGAGGTCCTTTCGTGTTGCGGATCGATCATAGCGCGAAAGCGTTCGGAGCCGAACCAATTCCTTGACAGGCTAAGTCTATGTTTCTATGATAGTTAGCAATTGTTCAGAGAGGGAGCACGGTCGGCATGATAAAGGTCGACATCGTCGACGAGGTGGCCCGCGCGGCAAACATCACCAAGGTCAAGGCCGAAATGGCCGTCGACGCGGTGTTTGACACGATGCGGATCTCCATGCAGCGAGGCGAGCGGATAGAGCTTCGCGGCTTCGGTGTCTTTCAGGTCAAGCCCCGCAAGCGCGGCATCGGCCGTAACCCACGGACCGGCAAGGAAGTTAGGATTCCTCCGGGCCGCACCATCCGATTCAAACCCGGGAAAGACCTCCAGGCGCTCGGCTAACCGGGGCCTGGCTGCCAGACCCTCGAGTCATTCGTGTCCGATTTGCAGCCCAGAACTGATCGCAAGTGGTTGAACGCGTTGCTGTTGGCCGCCACGCTGGCGACGACCACCCTCACCGGTGCGTGCCATTGGCTCTCGTTTGAATCGGACTTTCAGGCGGTTGATCCCCAGCTCACGCTGGGGGCAGTCGCCAACGGCCTGTGGTACTCCTTGACGATCCTGGCGATTCTTGGGGCGCACGAACTGGGGCACTACCTGGCCTGCCGCTACTACGGCATCAACGCATCGCTCCCCTATTTCCTGCCCATTCCATTCCCGCTGACCGGAACCGCTGGAGCCTTCATCCGGATTCGGCAGCCCATCACCACCAAACGCGCTCTGTTTGATATCGGGATTGCCGGTCCACTGGCCGGATTTGTCGTCGCTGTCCCAGCCCTCGTCATCGGCATGGTGATGTCCCGTGTCGTTGGAGGACCCTCGGATTTTGCCGGGGTTTCGCTCGGAGAACCACTCCTGTTTAAGGCAGTCAGTTGGCTGATCTGGGGAACCCCTCCAGAAACCGCGTCGATCAACATGCACCCGATGGCATTCGCCGCGTGGTTTGGCCTGCTGGCGACCGCCCTCAACCTGATTCCGATTGGGCAGTTCGACGGCGGGCATATCGCGTATGCCACGCTCGGACGGCATGCGCACAAAGTCACCCTTGTCGCGGTGGTGTTCGCGGTCGGCCTGAGTGTGTACTCGTCGTCGTGGGTCGTGTGGACGTTACTCGCCGTGGGACTTCTGTTCGCGTTTGGCTGGCGGCATCCCGCTGTCTGGGATGAGGCGGAACCGCTCGATCCCTCCAGGCGCTGGCTTGCGCTCCTGGCGCTGGTCATCCTGGTGCTCTGCTTTACGCCAGCTCCCATCGAGCCGCTCGACCTGCTCCAGCCGAAGTAGTTCCTGGGGACGGTTCTAGAGCACGCTCAGCGGGTCCACATCAATCGTGGTTTTTCGCCGAAGGTCCGGGCGTGCATCGAGCGCCCCCCGCACGGCGTCCCGCATCGCTCGCCGCATGGCCGGTGTACCTTTGACGAAGAACTGCGCCCGATGCTCGCCCTTGAGCCGGGCCAGTGGTGCTGGCGCCGGCCCGAGCACGGTGAACGCCGAGCCCGGCGCGGCGGCGGCGCGCACCCGCCCCGCCAGGTCGGCGGCATCGCTGCTGGCTTTTGCATAGGACGGCCCCCGCACCACCGCGTTGATCAGGGCGACGACCGGCGGATACCGCATCGCCCGGCGGAAGTGCAGCTCTTCTTTGAAGAACGCGCCGTAGTCCTGCCGGCACGCATGACGGATACTGTAATGTTCCGGATAGATCGTCTGGATGATGGCGTCGCCCAGGATTTCGCCTCGCCCGGCACGGCCCACCACCTGCGTCAGCAACTGAAACGTTCGCTCCGAGGCGCGAAAATCCGCCAGGCCGAGCCCGACATCGGCGGAGATGACGCCGACCAACGTCACCCGCGGGAAGTCGTGGCCCTTCGCGATCATCTGGGTGCCGATCAGGATGTCGATCTGCCCCGCACCAAACCGGTTCAGCAGGTCAGGAATGGCCCCGCGATGCCGGACACTGTCGCGGTCGAGGCGCGCCACCCGCGCGGCGGGAAACGCCGCCCGCACGTCCGCCTCAACCCGCTCTGTGCCGAATCCGAGCTGCTCAAGAAACGGTCCGCCACACGCCGGGCATGTTCGCGGCACCCGCGCGTTGTAGTTGCAGTAATGGCACGCGGCACCGCTCCGGGCGTGCACCACGAGCGAGACGCTGCAGTTGGGACACTCCACCGTCCCGCCGCATTGCCGGCAGAACACGGCCGTGGAATAGCCTCGCCGATTCAGCAGCAGCAACACCTGCTCTTTGCGGCTCAACCTGCCGGCGACCGCTTCGCTCAGCGCGCGACTCAGAATGACGCCGGGGCCAACCTCGGCGAACTCGTCACGCATGTTGATGGTGCGCACGGCGGCCAGCGGCCGGTCGAGGACGCGTCGTTCGAGAGGAATCAGCTCGTACCGGCCGCGCGACGCATGCTGGAACGATTCCATCGACGGAGTGGCTGACCCGAGTACGACCAGCGCGCCTTCCTGCTGACCGCGGACGATGGCCAGATCGCGACCGTTGTACCGGGGTGTGTCCTGCTGCTTGTAGGAGCCGTCGTGCTCCTCGTCGACGACAATCAAACCCACTGACGACAACGGGGCGAAGATGGCCGAGCGCGTACCGACGACGATGTCGACGTCGTTGCGTCGAATCCGCTGCCACTGGTCGTGACGTTCGCCATCGGACAACCCGCTGTGCTGAATGGCCACGCGGTCCCCGAATCGAAGGCGGAACGCCAGGGCAACGGCCGGTGTCAGCGCAATCTCCGGAACCAGCACGAGGGTCCGTCGCGAAGCCGCCAGCACGTGTTCGGCCAGGCGCAAGTAGAGTTCCGTCTTCCCGCTGCCGGTCACACCGTGCACCAGTGCGACGCGAAACGCCGGCGGCGCGCACAACCCGGTCAGGCGCTCGAGCGCCGACGCCTGTTCGGCCGTCAGCTCGCGAGCCCGCGCGTCGGCCAGCGCTGGTGCGACGTGTCGTCCCCACGGCCCTTCGAACGGATCGCGGTCGAGGGGCACTCGGTGAATCGTCACCAGCCCTCTGGTCGCCAGGCGTCTCAGCCCGTCTGGCGCCAATTGCCGTTCAACCAGCGCCGAGGTGGGCAGTCCGTCCGGCGCCGACGCCAGAGCACGCAGGGCCTCCTGCTGTCTGGGACCGAGCCCGGCGACCGACGCGCCGGATTCCAGGCCGCGCGCCACATCGAGTCCCTGTGCCGTGGCACGCACCACGCGGGTGGTCTTGTACGCCCGCCGCTCCCCTTCCAGAACCTGGGCCGCGGAGATGAGACCCGCGCGCTCGAGCGTGCGGACCAGCGCGTTCATCGGCACCCGGACCTGTCCGCCGAGTTCCTTCGCCAGACGGCTGCGGAGCGACGATACCGGGAGTCCGCGGCCTCCAACCAGCACTTTCAGTGCGGCATGTTGCATCGCCGAACTGCTGTCGCCAGGCAACTCCTCGAGACGCCGAAGACCGGCGTCGGTCAACGTCACGATTCGTCGGCTTTCAACCCAGGCCATCGGCGGGACGGCGGCGGCGATGGCTTCGCCTGGTCCGCACGCGTAGTATTCCGCTACCCACAACGCCAGTCTGACAACCGAACCCGGCAGAAACGCGTCCTCGTCCAGCAGGTCGATGATGTCGCGGAGTGTCCCGCCGCGCACGCGATCGTCGTCATCCTCAAGCGAATCGGTCGAGACCACGCACCCGGTGACCGTCCTGGTGCCAAGCGGCACCAGGACGCGACTGCCGATGGCTGGCGCATCCAGCTCCGGGGGAACACGGTACGTGAGGAGGCCGAGGGCAGGAACCGGAACGGCCACCGAGGCAAGACGCAACATCGACGGCTACGCCGGCGTATCGGCGGTGTCGCCACGCAGCACGGCGCGCACCTTCTTCATGTCGTCCCACACGTCGCGCTTCCTGTCGGGGCTGCGAAGCAGGAAGGCGGGATGAAAGGTCGCAATCAACGCCGCGTCGCCGTACGTGTAGAAGCGGCCGCGCAGTTTCGAGATCGGCTCAGTTGTTTTCAGGAGCGTGCGGGCGGCAAATGTGCCCAGCGCCACGATGACCTTCGGCTTGATGATCTGCACCTGCCGGAACAGGAACGGTTCGCAGGTATCGACCTCATCCGGCTCGGGGTTTCTGTTCTCGGGCGGGCGGCACTTGATGACGTTCGCGATATACACCTGGTCGCGCGTCAACTCGATGGCTTCAATGATCTTCGTCAGCAACTGTCCCGCCCGGCCGACAAACGGAATACCCTGCACATCTTCGTCGTGGCCCGGAGCCTCGCCAACGAACATCAGATCGGCATTCGGGTTACCTACGCCATATACCACTTGGGTCCGGCCCAGCCGGTGCAGTTTGCATCGTGTGCAATCGCCGATGTCGGCGCGAACCATCTCGAGGGTTTCCATCACCGCTCCACCCGCCCCGCCCGACTCGCCATCCAGTGGAGACTCGGGACTCCCACTCTCGTGAGCGACCGGCGACTCGACACGCCGACGCCATGCAGGATCGCGTGAAACACCCGCTACCCCTAACTCTCCGAGAAACCTCAGATGCTCGGCGAGCTGCGCCCTGTCATCGGTCTGACTCATATCTGCTCGACTTCCATTCCCCTGCGGGCCTACGGTTGCACCGGGTCACGGTCTCCGAGCCGGGCTTCAATCCGGTCAAGAATCAGTCCGGCGATGGAGACCTTCGACTGGATGGGCAACGGCTCACTCGAGTTCGGACCAATCAGGGTGACGATGTTGGTGTCGGATTCAAAGCCGGCCCCATCCTGCAGCACGTCGTTGGCCACGATCAGATCAGCGCCCTTCGCGGCAAGCTTATGCTTTGCACGGGCCACCGCATCCTGCGTCTCGGCCGCGAACCCCACGATGACCGGCTGATGCCCGCCGTGCTCCTTCCGCCACCGGCCGATCTCGGCCAGAATGTCCGGCGTGCGCGTGAGCGTCACGGTGAGCGACTCGGCCGTCTTTGCGATCTTGTGGGCCTCCTGATGCGCGGGCTGGTAGTCGGCGACCGCGGCCGCCATCACCACGACATCGGCCACGGCCAGGCGCGTCATCACCGCGTCTCGCATCTGCACCGCGCTGCGGACGCGGACCAGTTCGGAGACATCAGGTGGCGTCACCGATGTCGGACCAGCCACCAGGGTGACGTCGGCGCCACGCCGCACCGCTTCGGCGGCGATGGCAAACCCCATCTTCCCGCTCGATCGATTGCCGAGGAACCGGACCGGGTCGAGATCCTCAAACGTCGGCCCAGCCGTCACGAGGACCTTGCGTCCATCGAGCGTGCGACGCGGTTGCAGAATCCGTATGGCGGCCTCGACGATGCTTTCCGGCTCAGCGAGACGACCCTTGCCGGTCCAACCACAGGCCAGGTACCCGGAATCAGGCTGCAGGATATGCACCCCTCGCTCGGCCAGCACCTTCAGGTTTGCTGCGGTCGCCGGATGCTCGAGCATGTGGCTGTTCATCGCCGGAGCGACCAGCACCGGCGCAGGCGTCGCCAGGTACAGCGTCGACAAAAAATCGTCCGCGATGCCCGCCGCGAATTTGCCCAGGATGTTGGCCGTGGCCGGCGCGACCACCAGCAACTCGATAGACGAGGCGAGCGCGATGTGTTCGATATCCGCGTTGGCGCCCGCCGCCCACTGGGTCGTCACGACACGCCGTTTCGTGATCGCCTCGAAGGTCACCGGGCCGATGAATCGCCGGGCGTTCCTCGTCATGATCGCCACGACGTCGTGGCCGCGTTTCTGAAGACCCCTCGCCACTTCGACGGCTTTGTACGCCCCGATGCCGCCTGTTATCCCGAGCGCTATCAGAGCCATGGCTTACTCCACGTGTCCCGGCACGTCAAACGTCGCGGCGATGCGTTCCGCCGCCGGCGTCGCGGCCGCCAGAGTCAGACGCGCAGCTGTCACGATCGCGCAAAGCTGCTCGACCGACGCGCCGACCTCGTCATTGACGACTACGAAATCGTATTCACGGAAGGCCCTGATTTCTTCCCGGGCCACCTCGAGGCGACGCTGGATCTGCGCTTCACTGTCTGTGCACCGGCCTCTCAGTCGCGATTCGAGGACGTCGAGCGACGGCGGCATGACGAACACCGCCACAACGGGAACGCCCCGGCGGCGGATCTTCCGGGCGCCCTGCACGTCGATGACCAGAACCAGATCGTCCCCGTCCGATTGTATGCGCTCGGTATCAACCTGGGATGTTCCGTACAGATTGCCGTAGATATCGGCCCACTCGAGAAATTGATCGCCTGCAATCATCGCTTCGAAGCGCTGGCGGGACACGAAGTTGTAGTCCACCCCGTCCGCCTCGCCCATCCGCGTCTGGCGACTGGTGTAGGAGCGTGACATCCGCAGATGCGGCATCAACTCGACCAACGTCTCGACGACGGTCGTCTTCCCTGTGCCGGAGGGTGCCGACACAATAAACAGTTGTCCCCGCCGCGTTGGGCTACTCGACATTCTGTACCTGTTCCCGCATCTTCTCGAGTTCCGCCTTGATCGAAATCACCAGTTCCGGAACCCCCTCCCCATCGGCTTTCGAACCGGTCGTATTGACTTCGCGGTTCATTTCCTGCAGCAGGAAGTCCAGCTTGCGGCCGCACGGCTCTGGTCCAGCGGCCAGCGACGTCCACTGCGTCACATGCGCCCGGAAGCGCACCAACTCCTCGCTGATGTCGGAACGCGAGACGAAGCGCACGATCTCCTGCGCGACCGAACTGCGGTCAACCGCGAGATCCGTCGTCATTTCGGCGATCCGCGCGCCCAGCCGATCCCGGAGCGTGTGCTCCCCTGCCTGCGCCAGCCCCGCGACACGTTCCATCAGGTTGGCGACAGCCGCTTTGCGCGCATCCAGGTCGTGCTGGAGAAGAGCCCCCTCCCGGCGGCGCATGACGTCCAACTCCTGCAGCGCCTGCTCGACCGCGCCCAGGATTCCGACCTCGATCGCCGCGGCGGCGTCGGCGTCCAGTTCCGCGGCCTGCTCTCGAACGGTCAACGCCTGGGGAAAACGCATGATGTCGCCCGGCTGCAACGCGCCTTCGACCAGTCCGACGGCCCTGGCCCGCGCCATCGCACTGGCCAGCGCGGTCGCGAACGCCTCGTTCAACTCGATCTCGAGCTTCGGCGGCTGTCTGAGCTGGATGGAGATCGCGACCTCGACGCGCCCCCGCGCCACGCGCTGCTGGACCACACCGCGAATCCTCGGCTCGATGGAACTCAGGGACTGAGGAAGACGCAGTTGCACATCCAGGTACCGATGATTCACGCTCCGTACGGTCACGCCGATGCTCGCGCCCTCATCCTCGCGTGTGACGCTCGCGAAGCCCGTCATGCTCTTCATCATGGTTCGACGCTCCACCCCTCCGCTGACGGTTTCAGGATTCTCCTGCCACTCGGCCCGGAATCAGTCGGTCCCGGGTGCTGCCTTTCCGGCGCGAGCCGGCGAACTGCAACTCGTACAACCCAGCGTACACCCCATCGGGACGCGCCATCAGCTCATCGTGCCGGCCAACTTCCACGACGCGACCGGTTTCGAGGACCACAATCAGATCGGCCCGTTGAACCGTCGACAGGCGATGCGCGATGACAAACGACGTTCGATCGCGCATCAGGTTGGCCAACGCATCCTGCACGAGCGCCTCGGATTCGGAATCGAGCGATGAGGTCGCCTCGTCGAGAATCAGGATCGGCGAGTTCTTCAGGATCGCCCGCGCAATCGCGAGGCGCTGTCGCTGTCCGCCAGACAACCGCTGGCCGCGTTCGCCAATCCTCGTCTGGTACCGTGCGGGCATCGCCGTAACAAAATCGTGGGCCCGGGCTGCCCGCGCGGCCGCTTCGATTTCGTCGGGACCCGCCCCCGGACGGCCGTACGCAATATTGTCGGCGACGGTATCGTCAAACAGCACCGTCTCCTGCGTCACCATCCCGATCTGGTCCCGCAATGAGGCCAGGCTGATCCGCCGGATGTCCACGCCGTCAATAAGGATCGCGCCATCAGATGGATCGTAGAACCGCGGGAGAAGATTGACGAGACTGGTCTTGCCGGCACCGCTTCGGCCAACCACCGCCACCGTCTGACCGGCGCGCACGGTGAACGACACGCCTCCCAGCGCCGTTCGGCCCCGCCCATCCTCGTACTCGAACGTCACGTCGCGAAACTCGATGCCGTGTTGCAGGGGCGCCAGTCGCGGGGCTCCGCGTTCATCCGGCACCTCCGTGTGCGTATCCATCAACTCGAAGATCCGCTGCGATGCGGCGATCGCCTGCTGAATATTGGCGTGAACGCGACTCAGCTTCTTGAGGGGGCCGTACATCAGGAGCAGCGCACCCATACACCGGAAGAACTGGCCCTCTGTCATGCGCTGGGCCGCAATCTCCCGGGCGCCGTACCACAGCGCCGCCGCAATCGCCACACCACCAACCAACTCCATGATGGGCGGCATCATCGACACCGCGGCCGTCACCTTCATGTTCGCCCGGTACAGCGCCCGCGTGGCCATACCGAACCTGTCCCCCTCGCGGTCCTCCGCGCCAAACGCCTTGACGATCCGCAATCCCGTGAACGCTTCAGTTGCGACGTGCGACATCGTCTCCAGGTGTTCCTGGCTCCTTCTCGTCGTCTTGCGCAAGGCTTGACCGAGCCGAACGAGTGGATACAGCACCAGCGGCGCGCCGGTCAGGCATACCAGCGCCAGTCCGAGGTTGAAATAGAACAACACGCCCGCGAACCCGACAACGGCGAGCGACTCCCGCAGCAGATCGCTCATCGTTTCCGACACCACCTGCTGAACCTGGCCGACGTCGTTGGTCAGCCTCGACAGGAGCTGCCCAGTGCTTCGCGACTTGAAGAAGGCGGCCGACTGCCCGAGCGTGTGGCGAAACAGGCCGTCGCGGATGTCGCGCACCACGTGCTGCCCGACGTTCGCCATCAGGTAGGCCGAAACGTACGATCCAAGACCTTTCAGGAAATACGCGAGCAGAATCGACCATGCAACCCTGGCGACGGCTTCCTGTCGAATCAGCACCTTGTCGACGATCGGTTGGATAAGGACCAGCAGCCAGGTGGACGCGCCACCGTACACGAGCATCGCGAGCAGGGCCACGACGAATCGGCCCCGATACGGGCGTGCGTACCCGAGCAGTCGCAGCAGCGGATTCACTGGCCGGACCGGTCGCGTCGGTGGCCCGGAAACCGCGGATCGATCACGATTCCGCGGAGCTCCGGCATCAACGCACCGCCTCCTCCTGAATCCCGTGTGGATGAGCCCGTCGCCATTGCCACGCGCTCTCCACCATGCCGTCCAGATCAACAAATTCCGGGCGCCACCCCAGCTCAGTCCGAATGCGCTCGCTCGAGGCGAACAGGACACCCGGGTCTCCTGGACGCCGAGACGCCCGTTCGGTTGGCACCCGCCTGCCACTCACTCGTTCGACTGAATTGATCACGTCCTGCACCGAAAACGGCTTGCCAATACCAAGGTTGTACACCCCGGTGGCACCCTGATCGTCCAGGTGTTCCAGCGCCAGCAGATGTGCGCGGGCGAGATCGCTCACGTGGACGTAGTCCCTGAGGCATGTCCCGTCCGGCGTCGGATAGTCAGTGCCGAACACCTGAAGAGCGGGACCGCCCAGCGCGGCTTCGACGGCACGCGGAATCAGATGCACCTCAGGCCGGTGTTCCTCTCCCAGTTCGCCATCAGGATCGCTGCCTGCCGCATTAAAATAGCGCAACGAAACACTCCGGATGCCGTAGGCGCGCTCAAAGTGAGCGAGCGCGCGTTCAACGGCAAGCTTGGTCTCGCCGTACGCGTTGATCGGGCGCGTCGGATGGTTTTCGGTGATCGGCGTTTCGGCGGGTTCGCCATAGACCGCCGCCGTCGACGAAAACACGAACCGGCTGACCGACTCCCCAACCATGGCCTCCAGCACGGCCAGCGTCCCGCCAACATTGTTGGCGTAATAGCCGATCGGGTCTCGCACCGATTCGCCCACCAGCAGCGAGGCCGCGAAGTGCATCACGGCCGACACCTCGTGCCGCCGAATCGTCTCGCGAACCCGTGCCACATCGTGGACGTCGGCGACAACCAGCTCACCCCAGCGGACGGCACCCCGATGCCCGTTCGACAGATTGTCAATGACGACGACGCGCCGGCCCGTGGCGGCGAGCGCCTTGGCGACGTGGCTCCCGATGTAGCCCGCCCCTCCGGTGACAAGGACGGCCCCCACCTTAGCGGCCGATGCTGAAGTACTGGAAGCCATGCGTCCGCATCACCTCGCGGGTATAGATGTTGCGGCCATCGAAGATGAGCGGCGTCTTCATCGCCTTGCGCATCTTCGCGAAGTCCGGTTCTCGGAACTCGTTCCACTCGGTCACCAGCGCCATGGCGTCGGCGCCCTCGAGCGCCTTGTAGCTGGTCGGTGCCAGCACGATCCTGGTCCCGAACAGCTGCTTCGCGACTGGCATCGCCTCGGGGTCGAACGCCTGGACCTTCGCTCCCGCCGCCAGGAGGCGTTCGATGAGCACAACCGCCGGGGCCTCGCGCATGTCGTCAGTGCGGGGCTTGAACGACAGCCCCCAGACCGCAATCGTCTTCCCTTTCAACGACCCAAGATGCTTCTCCATCTTGGAGGCCAGGACCGATTTCTGCGACTGATTGACGGCATCGACGGCTTTGACAATGCGGAAGTCGTAGCCCTTGTCGGCCGTAAACTTGATGATCGCCTTGACGTCCTTCGGGAAGCAGCTCCCGCCGTAGCCCGTGCCTGGGAACAGGAACGACGGGCCAATCCGGTGGTCTGAGCCGACCGCGCGTCGAACCTGGTCGACGTCGGCGCCGAACAACTCACAGATGTTCGCGATTTCGTTCATGAACGAGATCTTCGTCGCCAGCAGCGCATTTGCCGCGTACTTGCAGAGTTCCGCGCTGGCGCAGTCCATCACCATGATGGGCGCGCCGGTGCGCGTAAACGGGCTGTACAGGTTTCGCATGACCTCGGCGGCCTTTTCGTCCTCGGCGCCAATCACGACGCGGTCGGGCTTGAAGAAATCGTCAACTGCGGCGCCCTGCTTCAGGAACTCGGGGTTGCTGACCACACTGAACGGATACGTGGTCTCGCGCCGGATGATCTCCCGCACCCGGCTGGCCGTGCCAACAGGAACCGTGCTCTTGTCGACGATCACCTTGTAACCGTTCATCGCCTTCGCGATTTCGCGGGCGACACCGAGCACCTGCTGGAGGTCGGCCGAGCCGTCCTCACCTTGCGGGGTGCCGACCGCAATGAAGATGACCGACGCCGATCGCACCGCTTTGGGCAACTGGGTCGTAAACGTCAGGCGCTTGTCCGCGACGTTCCGCTTGACGACCTCTTCGAGCCCAGGCTCGAAAATGGGCATCTTCCCCTTCCGGAGCAGCCTGATCTTCGCCTCGTCCTTGTCGACGCATACGACATCATTTCCGGTTTCCGCAAAACACGCCCCGGCGACCAACCCGACGTAACCTGCACCTACGACAGCCAGTTTCATGCGCACTTCCTCCGCCGCCGGCGCCAGATCGATCGGATGCCGGAATGTAGAAACGTCTGAAAGTACTATAGGCAGTACTAGCTGTCAAGGCATTGTAAATCAACAGGTTGCAGCCGATTTGGTCTCCGGCCAACGCAGACGTTCCCGTGGCAGGGCGCAATCGGGATACCATACACAACGGCAAGGATGCGCCTCTTTCTTGACTATCGACCGGCGTTGAAGGAACCGACGGGCGTGGGAGCGTGGATCCACGAACTGGTCCGGGCCCTCCTGGCACTCAAGGCTTCTGGCGAACCCAGGGCAGAAGGCTTGGAAATAGCCCTGTTTTCGAGTTCTTTGCGCGATCGGCTTGCCGGGTCGGCCGTCGGGGAGCTGGCTGGCGTGACGCCGGTTGACTGTCGCCTCCCCGTCCGCGCGCTCAATCTGGCGTGGTATCGGCTTGGTTGGCCGCCCGTGGAATGGCTCGCCAGGGGCCCATTCGATATCGTCCACGCCACCACCCCGGTGCTGCTGCCGGCACGGTCGGGACTCCGGGTGTCGACCATCTACGACCTTGATTTCCTCCACCACCCTGACCGCGCGTGGGGCGAAATGCAGCGGGATTTCCCGCGCCTGGTCGGCGACCACTCCCGCAGGGCAGATCTGGTCGTGACCATCTCGAATCACTCCGCACGTGGTATCAGTCGAGAACTGGGCGTTTCCGACGACAGGATCGCTGTTTGTCGGCCCGGCGTTCCCCGGTGGATCACGTCTCAGGCCACGGTTCAACCGCCGAGATCCGGGGGATACATCCTTTTTGTTGGCACGCTCGAGCCGAGAAAGAACATCGCCGGTCTGCTCGACGCCTACGAGCGACTGCTGTCGCGTTGGCCTGACGCCCCTCACCTCATTTTGGCCGGGCGCCAAACGCCGGCTGCCCAGCCCTGGATTGAGCGCGCAAAAGGATCTGCCTTCAAGGGACAGGTCGACATTCGTGGATACATCTCGGACGCCGACCGGGCCGCCACGTACCTCGGGGCCGCGGTGGTTGTCCTGCCTTCGTTTGAGGAGGGATTCGGACTTCCGGCCCTCGAGGCGATGGCCCTCGGCATCCCGGTTGTCGTGTCGAATCGAGGGGCCCTCCCTGAGGTGGTCGGTCACGCCGGCCTCCAAGTTGATCCAGCGGATGCCGACGGCATCGCTGACGCGCTCTACCGCTTGCTTAGGGAGCCGGGACTCCACCGAACGTGTCGAGACGCCGGCCTGGCGAGAGCTAGGGAGTTCAACTGGAGCGACTCGGCGCTCCTTCTCCTGCAGCACTATCTGGCGGCGATGGCTCGGCAACCTCAGGCGGCGCGCCAAGGGAAGCGTTGATGATGCGGATTGGCGTCGATGTTCGCGAACTGCTGGGTCGCCCGACCGGCGTGGGCCGGTACGTCCTGCACCTGCTGGTCGAATGGGCAACCGCGGCCAGGAAGGGCGCATTTCCCCACCAGATTGTGCTGTATTCTCCAGCGGAGTGCCCGCCCGAGACCGCAGCCGCGTTCGACGCCCTGGCACCCGAGCGTCGGATTGTGCCCGGGTCACCCGGCACGTGGTGGGAGCAGGTGCAGCTCCCGCCCGTCGCGTCGCGGGACCGCCTCAACGTCTTCTTCGCGCCGGCGTACACCGCACCGCTGAGGATCACCTGTCCGGTCGTCCAGACGATTCACGACCTGTCGTTTCTCGCGCATCCCGAGTGGTTCTCTCTCCGCGAACGGCTCCGGCGGGCGTGGCTCACCCGATCCTCAGCCCGGCGCGCACGGATTGTCCTGACAGATTCCCGCTTTTCCGCGGGCGAAATCCGCGGCCGGCTCGGCATTCCTGATGACAGGATTCGCGTGATCCCGCTCGGCCTCACCACACCCGGACAGTCAACCACTCCCGGAGTGATTGTTCCGTCGGCATGGCCGACATTCGGCGAGCGCCGACCCATCGTGCTGTATGTGGGGTCGGTATTCAACCGGCGGCGTGTGCCCGACTTGATCCGCGCCTTTGCGCACGTCGCGGCTCGCGTCCCGGACGCACGTCTCGAGATCGTCGGCGAGAACCGCACACATCCGACTCAAGACCTTGCCGCACTCTGTCGTACGCTGAATATCGCGGACCGCGTCGTCGTCCGGGCCTATGTCAGCGACGACGAACTGGTGGGCCTGTACCGCTCGGCTCGTGTGTTCGCCTTCCTCTCGGAATACGAGGGATTCGGGCTGACGCCGCTCGAAGCGCTCAGCTGTGGGATTCCCGTCGTCGTGCTCGATACTCCCGTCGCGCGCGAGACGTGCGGCGCCGCCGCCTGCTACGTCGGACCGGGCGACACGGAAGAGGTGGCGACACACCTGACGAGGCTCCTGTCCGACGAGCGGGCGCACCGCGAGGCGCTCGCACCAGCGGCCGAACTGCTCGCGCGATACAGTTGGCCTGATGCGGCTCGAGCCACTCTCGACGCGCTCGAGGCCGCCGCGCGCTAATCACCATGGCAGACCTCACCATCATCATCGTGTCGTTCAACACGCGGTCGGAACTGGAGGCGTGCCTCGGTTCGCTCGTCGAGCATCGACCGCGTACTTCCCACGAGATTCTGGTGATCGACAACGCATCCAGCGACCACACGGCCACGGCGCTTCGTGAACGCTGGCCTGGAGTCCGCCTGATCGAGCCGGGCCGGAACATCGGGTTCGCGGCCGCCAACAACCTGGGCATCCGCGCCTCGTCCGGCGAGTTTGTCCTGCTGCTCAACAGCGACACGCTTGTGCGCCCCGGTGCGATCGACACGCTCGTTGACGAGTTGCGGCGCTCAGCCGAGGTGGCCGCCGCCGGGCCGCGCATCGTCGACGCCGATGGCAGGGCCGAACTGTCGTTTGGCCGCATGATGTCGCCGCTGGTCGAGGCTCGCCAGAAACTGCTGACCCGGCTGCACGAGCGGGGCGTCGGGTGGGCGAACCGCCGCGTCGAGCGTCTCACGCGGACTCGACACTATCCCGATTGGGTGAGCGGCGCGTGCCTCATGGTTCGCCGAGACGACGCTGTCGCGGCGGGCCTGCTGGACGAGCGATATTTCCTCTACGGGGAGGACGTCGATTTTTGTGCCGCGCTGCGGGCCTTGGGCAAACGAGTGCTCTTCGTCCCTGACGCGGAAATCGTTCACCTCCGGGGCCGCGCCCGGGCCACCAGGCCGATTGCCTCAGAGCTGGCCTATCGCAGAGCGCATCTGGCGTTCTATGCGAAGCACCATCCGCTGTGGCTTCCGTGGCTTACGCTCTACCTGCGTGTCCGCGGCACACTTCCCCCCGAGGGGACATGATGGCCAGGGTCGCTCGCCACCGACCGAGCGGAACTCGCTGCTCGCGCGCTGTGGTATCGTGACAAACCGAAACGAGGCCTGATACGTGCGCATCGCCATTGACGCCCGGAAGTTACACGACTTCGGGATTGGCACCTACATCCGCAATCTGCTGAAGCACCTCGCGTCGTTTGACCACGACACCGAGTATGTCGTTGTGTGCCGTCCCCAGGACTGCGAGACCGTCCGGCAGCTGGCGCCGAACTTCACGCCGATCGCTGAGAAGGCCAAGCCGTATTCGATCCGGGAACAGATCGCGCTGCCGCTCCGGCTTCTGTCGGCACGCGCCGACCTGTTTCATGCGCCGCACTACGTGCTGCCCCCGCTGGTGCCGTGTCGATCGATCGTGACGATCCACGACTGCATCCACTTGATGTTCCCGCAGTACCTGCCCAACCGGATGGCCTACCTCTATGCGAGGGCGAGCCTGGCCGCCGCGGCGGCGCGGGCGGCCCGGATCCTTACGGTGTCCGAGACGTCGAAATCGGACATCCTTCGGTATTGCAATGTGCCGGCTGACCGGATCATCGTCATCCCCAACGCGATTGATCATCGGCTCACGACACCGCCCCTGGAGGAAGACATTCAGCGGACCCGGGAGCGATATCAACTGGACGGCCCCTTCGCGCTGTATGTGGGCAACATCAAACCGCACAAGAACCTGGAACGGCTGATCGAAGCGTTTCATCTCGTGCGTCGGGAGGGATTCGAGCAGCTGAAACTGCTCATCATCGGGGATCAGATCTCCAAGTTCCCCAGGCTCCGTCGCGCGGTCGACCGCTACAAACTGCACAAGCACGTCCGTTTTCTCGGGTTTGTTGGTGACGACACCCTGGCGGCGTTGTACAGGCTGGCAACAGTGTTCGTGTTCCCGTCGCTGTATGAGGGTTTCGGTCTGCCTCCCCTGGAGGCGATGGCGAGCGGCACGCCCGTGGTCACCTCAAACGTGTCGTCGTTGCCCGAGGTGGTCGGCGATGCCGCGGTCCTGGTCGATCCCTACAGTGCCAAGTCGATTGCCGACGGCATCCAGCGGGTGCTCGTGGATCCGGACTTGAGAGAGACGCTCAGAATCCGTGGGCTTGCGCGCGCCCGGACCTTCTCCTGGGAGGCGTCGGTCCGGCGAACCCTGGACGTCTACAGGGAAGTGATCGGGTGAGCCCGGAGCGATCATGAAAATCGCGCTGGTTCACGACTGGCTCACCGGCATGCGGGGTGGGGAGAAGGTCCTGGAGGTGCTCTGCGATCTGTACCCCACCGCCGATGTGTTCACGCTGCTGCACGTGCCGGGCTCGGTGTCGCCGGGCATTGAACGGCACAGCATTCACACGTCCGTCGTTCAGCGACTTCCGCACAGCGGGACGGGATACCGGCGGTATCTTCCCCTCTTCCCTTTCGCGATCGAGCAGTTCAACCTGGATCGATACGACGTGGTCATTAGTTCCAGTCACTGCGCGGCGAAAGCGGTGGTGGTCCCTGGACGGGCGCGCCATATCTGCTACTGCCATTCACCCATGCGCTACGCCTGGGATCAGTTCGATGCCTACTTCGGCCCGGCGCACGTAGGTCGGATACGCAGCCGCTGGATCTATCGACCGATGCTGGCATGGCTCGCCAGGTGGGACGCTGCCACCGCGCCGCGTGTCCACCGATTTGTCGCCAACTCCCAATTCGTCGCCGATCGGGTGGCCCGATACTATAATCGACAGGCTTCGGTGGTGTATCCACCCGTCGACACGGACTTCTTTCGGCCCGACGGGAGCGCACCGGGGCGTTCGGCGCTGGTGGTTTCGGCCCTGGTGCCCTACAAACGGATTGATCTGGCGATTGCCGCGTGTGTGCACGCCGGGATTCCTCTTCGGATTGTAGGTACCGGCCCCGAACTCGAGCGGCTGCGGAAGATGGCTGGACCAACCGTGTCGTTTCTCGGATGGTTGGACGACAGCCAGATTCGCGATGAATACATCCGGGCGGGCGTCGCGCTGTTGCCCGGCATCGAAGACTTTGGCATCGTGCCGCTCGAGGCGCAGGCGTGCGGCAGGCCGGTGGTCGCGAACAATCAAGGTGGCGCCACCGAGACGGTCGTCGACGGCGTCACGGGCATACTGGTCGGCGAGGTTGGCGCCGAGGCGTTTGGGAAGGCCATTCGGACGACGCTCGATGCCAGGTTTGATGCCGGAGCGATTCGAATCCATGCCGAACAGTTCGGCCGGGCGCGTTTTGAGGCAGAGATGCGGGCGTGCGTGCATGGGGTACTGACCGCGTTGTAATTATGGTCAAACGGTACAAGCGAACGCTCGCCGCCTTCTACGTGGCGACCGACGCGGTGCTCGGCGTGATGGCGTTTGTCGGGGCCTATCTGGTCCGCTTCGACACCCAGCTGTTTCAGGTCACCAAGGGCTACCCTCCTTTCTGGCAGTATGCGGCCGTCCTGCCGTTTGTGGGGCTGCTGGTTCCCGTTGCGTTCTACTTCCAGGGACTCTATAGCGTTCGACGCAACCGGTCGCGGGTCGACGACTTCTTTGCGGTCTTCATCGGCAGTGTCGTGGCGGTCGTGCTCGGTGTGCTCACGACTCTCTACGTCGGGGCGTACTACACGCCGGTCGAGTTGAAGGAACGCGGCGTCCTCGAGGTCTCCCAGCTGGTCTGGGGACTGTTCCTGCTGTTCAACGTCACACTCACCTTCGCGTCACGCGAGGTCGTCAGGCAGACGCTCGAGCGCCGCTGGCGGGCGGGCATCGGACTCAAACGCATTCTGATTGTTGGAGCGGGCGATCTCGGCAAATTGGTGGCCGACAAGATCATCCAGCACCAGGAACTCGGCTATCAGATCGTGGGGTTTCTCGACGACCGGGCTGAGCGCGATCACCTGGGCTACCGCGGCCTGCCGCTGCTCGGGACGACGGCCGAGACGACCGAGATTTGCGCCCGCGAGCGCGTGGATCACATCTACGTCGCGCTCCCGCTGGAGGAGCACCGCCGGATGATGGAGGTCATCGAAGCGGCCGCCAAGGACCTGATTGACGTCAAGATCGTGCCCGACCTGCTGCAGTTCATCGCGCTCCGGGCACGGATCGAAGACCTCGATGGCGTGCCCATCATCAATCTGAACGAGGTGCCGCTGCAGGGGCTGAACGTCTTCGTGAAACGCGCCGTCGATCTGTTCGTGGCGATTGTCTCCCTGGTCATCCTGGGGATCCCCCTGGCCATCGTCGCGGCCATCATCCGGCTGACCTCGCCCGGTCCCGTGCTGTACCGCCAGGAGCGAATGAGCCTCGACGGGTCATCCTTCTCGGTGTACAAGTTCCGCTCGATGTACCGCGAAGCCGAGGAAGACACCGGCCCGATCTGGGCGCGCGACGAGGATCCCCGCTGCACGCCGCTCGGACGTTACCTGCGCCGCTACGATATCGATGAGCTGCCCCAGCTCTTCAACGTGCTGCGAGGCGAGATGTCGCTGGTCGGGCCGCGCCCAGAACGTCCGTACTTCGTCGAGCAGTTCAAGAACCGGTATCCGCAGTACATGCTGCGCCATAAGGTCAAGTCGGGCATCACCGGGTGGGCGCAGGTCAACGGGTGGCGGGGAAACACGTCGCTCGAGAAGCGTATCGAATTCGATCTGTATTACATCGAGAACTGGTCGCTGAGTCTTGACGGGAAAATCATGTGGCTCACCCTCGTCCGGGGGCTGGGGCTGTTTCACGGAACCACTGCCGAGTAGTCACCATGTCAAAGCCGCGCGTTGTCATTACCGGAGCCGCCGGGTTCATTGGATCGCACTTGTCGGAGACGCTGCTCGACCGGGGCTACAGCGTGATTGGCATCGACAATCTGCTGACCGGCGACATGGCCAACCTGACGCACCTCCAGAACCGGGACTTCCTCTTTATCAAGCACGACGTCACCAACTACATCTACGTCGATGGACCCGTGGATTTCGTGTTGCACTGGGCCAGTCCCGCCAGCCCGATCGATTATCTCGAACTGCCCATTCAGACCCTCAAAGTCGGGGCGCTTGGCACGCACAAGGCGCTCGGGCTCGCCAAGGCGAAGGGCGCCCGCTTCGTGCTGGCGTCGACCTCCGAGGTGTACGGGGATCCGCTGGAGCATCCGCAGAAGGAAACCTACTGGGGCAACGTGAATCCGATTGGCCCGCGCGGCGTGTACGACGAGGCCAAGCGGTTTGCCGAGGCGATGACCGTCGCGTACCACCGGTACCATGGCGTCGACGCCAAGATCGTGCGCATCTTCAATACGTACGGGCCGCGCATGCGGGTGAAGGACGGTCGTGCGGTGCCCAACTTCATTTCGCAGGCGCTCCGGGGCGAAGACGTGACGGTGTTTGGCGACGGCCGACAGACGCGCAGCCTCTGCTATGTGACCGACCTTGTCGACGGCGTCATCAAGCTGATGCTCTCCTCCACCAATGAACCAGTCAATATCGGCAACCCGCACGAACTGACCATCGAGGAGATCGCCAGGACGATCCTCAGGATGATTGGCTCCTCGAGCCAGCTCGTGTACAAGCCACTGCCGACAGACGACCCGAAGGTCCGGCGGCCGGACATCTCGAAGGCACGGGCCATTCTGGGATGGGAACCGAAGGTGCCGCTCGAAAGCGGGCTCGAACAGACGATTGCCTACTTCAGGACAAAGGTGGCGGCTCGTTGATGATCCGGCGCACGTGGACTACATAGTGCGCACCTGACAACAGCGTCAACACCAGGCTCGCGTAGATCCCCACGTCGACCAGCACCGAGGTCTGCTTGAGGTAGTTGAACAGCATCACCACAATAGCCGTGACGATGTAGGTGGCGGTGGCGGCCTTGCCGTAGATGGACGGTGTGAACGTGCGCGGCCCCAGCGCCAGGGTGATGACGGCCACCGTCAGCACGATCACCAGGTCGCGACTGATGATGAGCACGGTCAGCCACAGCGGCAGCTTGTTGGTCAGGCCAATTCCGGGCAGCGACAACACGATGAACGTCGTCAGCAGCAGGAGCTTGTCGGCCATCGGGTCGAGCCACGCGCCCACGGTCGTCCGCTGGTTGGTCACTCGCGCGATGAGGCCGTCGAGCCCGTCGGTAATGCCGGCGACCACGAACACGATCAGCGCCCACCCCAGTTCCCCATACAACGTGAGGATGGCGAACGCCGGCACGAGCGCCAGCCTGAGCAACGTCAGCTGATTGGCCAGATTCAGGGGGCTGATAGTCCTCACCACGCGCCTCCAACCGTGCCCGCCCCGGGCTTTTTCGCCAGCCGCTCCAGTCGGTCCACCACGTCGACCGCTTCGGCGCCGGTCAACCCTCGTGAGGGCCTGAACATCCCACCGTCCACCAGCCCCATGATGCCCGATGACACGGACACGGCCACGTCAGGGTAGCTCAGGTGATCGGCAGGGACATCAGTAATCGTCGGATGCATGGACGATTTGCCAAACCCTGGCGCGATCATCGCCACCAGGCGGGCGACCACCTGGGCCATGTCGACCCGTCGCACCGCCCCGGCCGGCTGGAACGTGTGGTTGGCGTAGACCTCCATCACGTTGGCCCTTGTGACGGCCATGATCCAGGTCGAGGCCCAGTGGCCACGCACGTCGGTTGCCACGACGGTCGGGCCGCGTCTGCCGGCTGCCAGCAGGCCCTGCAACCGAATGCCGACGAGCGCCGCGAGGTCGCCACGCGTGACCTGCGGCAGACGCGGGATCGATTGATACTCTGCCGGGAAGCGCGTCGTCGACGGTCGTTCCCGAAGGCGATCGAGCGTCTTCCGCGTCACCTCGCTTCCGTCGAGCGCCAACGCCCGCTGGTACGCGTCAACCGCGCCTTCGAGGTCGCCCTGCTTTTCCAGCGCGTCCCCAAGTGCCGTGAGCGCCCGAGCGTCTCCGCCATCAAGCGCCACAGACTTGCGCAAGTGCTGCACCGCGTCTCCAATGGCATCGAGTCTGGTTTCGACGCTGCCGAGGTCGCGATAGAGCACGGCGCTGTCCGGAGCGGCCTGGACGGCTTCCGTGTAGGCCCGCCGTGCCTCCTCAAGCTGGCCCTCGTCGGCCGCCCGCTTGGCTACGGCGACCAGTTCCCGCACGCGGGTGAACTTGATCACCTCGATCCGCCGCCCCAGGTCCGACAAGCTCGGATCAATCTTCAACGCGGATTCGAAGCTGGCCAGCGCCAGTTCACGTTGCCCACCGGCGAGGAGCGCGTCAGCCCGGCCGGCGTACCCGGGTGCGTAGCCGGGGGCGACACGGATGGCGTGGTCGAACCACGCCATGGCGTCCTTGACCTTCTGCTGGGCCAGCAATACGTATCCGAGTCCGACTTCGGCAGGTACGTATCCCGGTGCACGTTTCACCAGCGCGCTGTACTCGTTACTGGCGCCCCTGAGATCGCCGCTCTGGAGAAGCTCCCACGCCTTTCGATGCTGGGCGGCGAGTCGCTGGTCGCCACCCTTCTCCGGCGGTTGAGGAAAGACGTAGTCCACATACACCGGCGCCGACGGCGTGGCCGGAGGCGTGACCGATGCCGCGCACGCCAGCGACGCGGCCACCCACACGAGGCCGGCCACATGCACCCATCGGCGGCCCGACCACGCTCGCCCACGATTCACGTCCACCTGCGATCCTCGCCCGAGGCTCACGCGGCACCCTCGGTGTCGGTGGGAATGGTCGTCAGTGCGCTCGCTGGGAAGAGCGCCAGACCACGTCTTGGCACATCCGCGTCGATGACGATCCGCGTACCGATCGTCTCATGTCGAAGCACGCGGGAGTGGCGATAGAGCCACGCAACCTTCCGTCGTCCCGTTTCGCTTCTGGCATCGAGGCTGACGCGGACGCGACGTGTATCGAGTGCCAGAATGGCCATGACGCGCTCGAGCAACGCGTCACGTCCCTGCCCCATGCTGGCCGACATCACAATCGGGTTATTCAGCGCGACCACGGCCCGATCGATCTCGGGATCGGTCAGCAGATCGGCCTTGTTCAGCACGTCCACGCGGGGCAGGCCCGCAGCGCCAATCTCCTCGAGCACGGCCTCAACGGCGGCCATGCGCTCGTCGCGCCCCGGCGCGGCTGCGTCGATCACGTGAATCAGCAGATCCGCCTCCCGCGCCTCTTCGAGGCTCGCACGGAAGGCGGCCACCAGTGTGTGCGGCAGCCGATCGATGAAGCCAACCGTGTCCGACACGAGCAACTCCCGGTTGTCGCGCAGCTTCACCTGCCTCACGAGCGGATCGAGCGTCACAAAGAGCGCGTCGGACGTCTCTGCCCCGCCACCGGTCAGCAGATTGAACAGCGTGGTCTTGCCCGCATTGGTGTAGCCGACCAGCGCAACGGTCGGGATGTCGGACTTGTGCCGTCGGTCGCGCAACCGCGCTCGCCTCTGCCGAACGCCTTCGATGCTGTCGGCGATCGCGGCAATTCGCTGGCGGATGCGTCGGCGGTCTGTCTCGAGTTTGGTTTCGCCAGGCCCCCTGGTGCCGATGCCGCCGCCAAGCCGCGACAGCTCAATGCCCGATCCGACCAGGCGCGGCAGCAGGTACCGCAACTGCGCCAGTTCGACCTGTGACTGACCTTCCCTCGTCCTGGCGCGGAGCGCAAAGATGTCCAGGATGAGTTGCGTGCGATCGATCACCCGGCGACCAACGGCCGGCTCAATCTGCCGAAGTTGGGTAGGAGTCAGCTCGTTGTCGAAGACCACCAGCGAGACATCCTGCTCGTCGCACGCGAGCGCCAGCATTTGCAGTTTGCCTTTGCCGACGAAGGTCGCGGCGTCTGGACGCGGCCGCTCCTGCAGCGAACGCAGCACCGCGAGTCCGCCGGCCGCGCTCACCAGGCCCGCCAGTTCATCGAGTGAGCGTTCCGCCTCGATCCTCCGTCGGTTCCCGGTGACCAGTCCAACCAGGGCCGCCCTGTCGCGAATCTTCCGCGTGTCATGTCGCATGGTGTAAGACTACTCGAGGCATTCTAGCACCTGCTCCCAGGCGATCGCGCCGGGGCGAACCAGACGCGGGGCCCCGCTGAGCACGTCGACAATGGTTGATGATGGCCCACCGGGTGTCCGGCCACAATCGAGCAGCATGGCGAGCGAAGAGGCCAGCGACGTCGCGACGGCGTCGGCGTCGGCGGGTGGCGTACCACCCGAGAGGTTGGCGCTTGTTGACGTGATGGGATGCCCGAATGCCTCACAAAGCGATCGGGCCACGAGGTGACCTGGAACGCGCACCGCCACGGTCCCCTGCCCGCCATGGATTGCGACCGAGAGACCTTTCCAGGCGGGAATCACCAGTGTGAGCGGACCGGGCCAGAACCGCTCAGCCAGGGCTCGCGCCAATGCCGGAAGTCCACCGGCCACGGCGACCAACTGATCGAGGCTTCCCGCGATCAAAGGAACCGCGACTGTCGGCGGCCGAGCCTTCGCACGAAACAACCCGTCAACCGCCCGGTCGCTGCGCGGATCGGCACCGATGCCGTAGAACGTCTCAGTCGGATATCCGATCAGGCCGCCGTCACGCAGCACCTTTGCGGCCCGCGCGAGTACGCCTGCATCGGGATTGACCTCGGTGATGCTCACCCGCTCCATCGGACGTTCAGCTCCTACTTCCCACTACGCTCACAGCGTCCCGGATTCAGATACTCCAGCAAGAAGACGGGTTGTGTTCCGCGAAGCGGCCCCTCGAACCAAGCCGACTGCATCAGTTCGCAAGACGTGCCGTGAGGGCCGGGACAGGCGTGGGGCTGGGGGCCCCCACGCGCTCTCGGCAACACGCCCCGGTAAGGCATGTCTTGCCGGCTTGCGTGAGCGGGGACGCGGAGCGAACACTACCCGTCTCTGATCCTACCCGTGGTTGAGCGGGACTACAATTCCGCCGTCTCGGTTGACGCGGCAGCACTCCTGCCCTGGCCCCGCAGGCTGTCGACCGGCATCTTCCAGGCCACCACGCCAGCAAGGGCGACGAGCATCCCGAGGTCCAGCGCAAACACGGCCAGCAGGGTGCCGCGACTCAACAACCCGCAGACGGCTGGGCTGATGGCCAATCCCGCCAGCGCACTGCCCGTCAGGAGGCCGAATCCGGTTCCATGTGCGCCTTCGGGCACCTGCCGGCCTCCCACGGTGTAGGCCGCCGTGGTGCCGACGCCCACACCCGCACCAAAGAGGGCCAGCGCCATGGCGAGCCCGAACGTTCCGCCGAGCAACAGGAATATTCCCAGCGCCCCGCCCGCCAACAAGAGCGACACCGCGATCACGGCGCGCGCGGACCATCGCCGGAGCATCGCGCCGCAGACCTGATTGCCAAGAACCGCGCCGACGGCCGCCGCCGAAAACAGGATCCCGGATACCAGCGCAATCGATCCTGTCTGGAAACCCAGGCGTTCAACGTAGAGCGGAAGAATCGGACCGAAACTGCGATCGACAAAGGTGATCCCGAAAATCGCCGTCATGACGAGCAGGAAGCCCGGCTTGACGAGAATGGTCCGCCCGATCCCGTGGTTGCCTTCCGCCTGAGTTGCCGGGTCTGGTTGGCGCACGGGATCGCGATACAACAGCAGCACCAGCACGAAGGCGATCGCGTAGAAGCCGGCCGTCACGAAGAAGGCGTGACGGATGCCGACCATACCCGCCAGTACGCCACCGATGACGGGCCCGAGAGCCGGGCCCAGGCGTTGCGATGTCTGGACCAGGCCAATCGCCGTCGCCATACGCTCGCGCGGCGCCGACTCTGCCGCCATGGCGAGCGTCAGCCCCCCGTAGCCGGCGAACAGTCCCTGCAGCGCGCGGAGCGCAAAAACATGCCAGGGACGTTCGGCAAACGCCGTCACCGACATGATGATGATGAAGCTCACAAGCGATCGCTCGACCATCAGCTTGCGGCCGAACCGATCAGCGATACGGCCCCACCAGGGGGACAGGACCGCCGTGACGGCAGGCGTTACCCCAAGGCTCAAGCCCGCCCACATGGCGATCTCGCCCTCGTCCTGGGCGCCCAGTTGATGGATGAAGAGCGGCAGCAACGGCATCACGAGCGTGAAGCCCGCGAAGCCCATGAAGCTGGCGGCGGTGACCGCAAACAGGTTTCGCCGCCACGAAACAGGAACCGCCGCGTCAGGCCCCTTTGGTGCTGCCATAGGGAGGCAGTGCGCAGCGCGTTGGCCGATCGCTCCGATACCCGAGCACGTAGTCGGCCTGCATCACCGCGTGAATCTCGCGGGTGCCTTCGTAGATGACCGCGCCCTTGCAGTTGCGATAGAAACGACCCACCGGATAATCGTCCGAATACCCGTTCGCCCCGTGAATCTGGACCGCGTTGCCGGCCGCGCGCTCGGAGGCCACCGTCGAGAACCACTTCGCCAGGCCTGTTTCTCTCGTGTTCCGCTGCCCCTGGTTCTTGAGCCACCCGGCGCGGAGCCACAACAGCCTGGACGCCTGGTAGTCGGATTCCATCAGCGCGATCATCTCTTTGACGAGTTGATGTCGGCCAATCTCGCTACCGAACGTCTTCCGCTCCTTCGCATACTTGGTGCTCGCATCCCGGCACGCGCGAATCAGGCCTGTGGCACCGGCGGCCACCGTAAAGCGTCCCTGGTCGAGCGCGAACATCGCGATCTTGAACCCCTCGCCTGGCCGTCCCAGCAGGTTGGCCTCGGGCACTTCCACCTCATCCATCTTGACGTAGCCGGTGTTGCCCGCCAGGATGCCCCACTTCTCCTTGATGGTCCCGCTCGAGAAGCCCTTGAATCCGCGTTCGATGATGAAGGCGGAAATCCCCGAGGCGTCGCGCGCCTTCTTCTTGTCGAGATCGCTCCACGCGAACACCAGGAAGTTGTCGGCGACATCCGCCAGCGAGATCCACATCTTCTCGCCGGTCAGGTAGTACCGGTCGCCCTTCTTGACCGCCACCGTCTGAATGCCGCGCACGTCACTGCCAGCTGCCGGTTCGGTCAACCCGTAGGTGGCAATCTTCCTGCCCTGCGCTTGCGGCACCAGGTACCGCTGCTTCTGATCCTCGTTACCCCAGGTGAGCAGGCTCAGGCAGTTCAGCCCGGCGTGCACCGACATGATCACGCGCAGCGAGGTATCGACGTACTCCAGTTCCTCGCTCGCGATCCCCAGGCTGATGTAGTCCATGCCCGCGCCGCCATATTCAGCGGGTACTGAAATGCCAAGCAACCCGAGCTCGGCCATTTGGGGAAAGATGTTCCGATCGAAGCGGTGTTCGCGGTCCAGATCCTTAATCCGTGGCGCGACTTCACGTCCAGCCCATTCCCGGACGGACTGCTCCACGAGGCGATGTTCATCCGTAAGAAGAAAGTCCATAAGCTTGTCAGACTAGCACAGCCTTCTACGGCCTGACCACCACGACCTCGGTTCCCGATCCCCCATTGAGGCGATCGGCCGTGACGCCTCAGCGACTCGAGCCCGCGTGCATCGGTTTGTGGAACAGCGTCTCCCGCTGCCGATGGGTCAGCAGGAAGGACTCGTCGACCTCCAGATTGGCCAGGAGCAGCTGCACATCGCGACTTGACCAGAGCCGGTGCGGTCCCTGTGCGGCCGGATAACTCCGATGACGCAGGTGGTGTTCGTCGACCATCACGTACTTCCGATAACGCTGCTCGTTGGATCGAATCGTCGAGAAAACAGCCATGCCCATTCCTCCCGGTTTGAGCATACGCGCCAGCTCAGACAGCAACGCCGCCGCCGCCGGCTGTGAGAGATAGTCGATCACGTCCCAGCAGAGAATGCCGTCGATGCTGCTATCAGGATGACTGAACCGGGTAGGCAGTTCCGCGCAGATCTCGGAGTCGCGACGGTCTTTCATCAAGCGGTCGATATCCCCGAAGACGTTTTCGATGTGGAGCTTGCAGCCAAGCAAATCACCAAGCAGCGCCACGTTCTCGCCCACGACCGGCCCGAGGTCGACGAGAACAGGCGCCTCGCGGCCGCGCATGACGGAAAAGAACCTGGGCAACGCCCGCGACAGGTGCACTGCGCCGTCGGCCGCATCGCCCAGTTCCGCGTAGTCGAGCGTCCCACGCAGCGACGCGCCCAGGCGCGCCAGCCAGCCGGTCAGCGAGCGACGGTTCTCGCCGTCCGACACGCCAGCTTCCTTTCTGACTCAGTGCGTCGACTCGCAACGACGGTTGCGTATTCTTGCGAGGCGATCCCGTGAAGAATGCTCGCTCAGCACTGAGTCCTGAGGGAATAAGTTCGTTGTCGAACTTATGAATCAAAGGACTCAGGCACCAGTGCCGGGCTCGGCTTGCCCGACCGCAACCGGCACACGCGTTTCCTGGAGAACTCCCATCGCCGACGATGGACTGGTGGGCTGCCCTTTCCGCTGCATGTCGATGCTGCCGCGGAAGTGCGCGCCCTCGGCAATCGCAACCCGCGGCGAGACGATGTCGCCATCGACGGAACCGTTCTCGCGGATTTCGACCCGCTCGCTCGCATTGATGTTGCCCGCCAGTTCGCCAAGGACAACGACGGACTTGGCAAACACATGGGCCTTGACGCGGCCGTCAACGCCGATCGTCAGCGTGTGATCCCGCAGTTCGACTTTACCTTCGACATGTCCTTCGATGGTGAGGTCCTCACTCCCGTTGAGCTCACCATTGATGACGACCGACCGCCCAATCAGTGCGACGCCGCGGTCCGCTTGTGCTTTTCCAGTGGGTGGTGCCTCGGGTGCCATGTCCTTCTGTCCCTCCTGGCCCACGAGACGGCGGGGCCGGCCGGAACGCTTCACTCGCGCATCAGTCCGGCGCACAGCTGTCGAGCGGGCGCCTGCCGCGCAGTATATGGAACGCTTTCGAACCTTGTCTAGTCCTTTCATTTCCATGGGTTAGCGTTCCATGCAACATCCCCATCGGTGGGAGGCGCGAAACATCCAACCATGTCGGCTGCAGGGGTGGGCCCCTGTGCCCACCCGAATCACCTCGGGCAACCACGGGGGGTTGCCCCTACACCCCGCACGTCGGCGAATCTGTCGTAGGGGGCGGTTCACCGCGCCCTGCCCTGGATTCCGGCGTTCGCCAGAATGACGAAGGAAAAGCGTCATGCCGGCGGAAGCCGGCATCCAGTCCTGCGGTCACCTGACCACGAACCCTCCTAACCAACGGCGTCTCTCTGGATTCCGGCGTTCGCCGGAATGACGACTAGCGGGCCTCCGGCGCGAATGGTATCGTTGGATCATCGTGCGCATCTACATGGATCACAACGCCACGACCCCGGTCGAAGCCGAGGTTGCTGACGCCGTATCGGTCGCCTTGCGGGAGCAGTTCGGCAATCCGTCAAGTGTCCACTCGTTCGGGCAGCAGGCTAAATCCGCGCTCGATGAGGCACGCGATCGGGTGGCGTCCCTGCTCGGTGCATCCGCCTCCGACGTCGTGTTCACGGGTGGCGGAACCGAAGGCGATAATCTCGCGCTGCGCGGGCTGTCGGGGCTGCCGACGATGGCCTCCAGACGGCACATCGTGATGAGCGCGATCGAGCACGAAGCCGTGCGCAACACGGCCAAGGCGTTGGCCAGGCAGGGCTGGCGGGTCACCGAGGTCCGGGTCGGTCCGGTGGGAGTCGTCGCGCCCGACCAGTTGCGACGCGCCATGCAGCCAGATACCGCCGTCGTGGCGGTGATGCACGCCAACAACGAGATCGGCACGATTCAGCCCATCGCGGAGTTGGCTCGCATCGCGCACGAAGCGGGCGCCCTCTTCCTGACCGACGCGGTCCAGTCGGCCGGCAAGATCCCGGTTGATGTCGCGGCGCTTGGCATCGACATGCTGACCATCTCGGCCCACAAGTTCGGCGGTCCCAAGGGCGTGGGCGCCATCTGGATCCGACGCGGCCTCAGCTTGAGCCCGATCCTGACCGGCGGACGGCAGGAGAGAGGCCGCCGCGCCGGTACTGAGAATGTCCCGGCGTTGGTGGGCCTGGGTGTCGCCGCCCGGGTGGCGAGCGAGCGTCTGGCCTCCGCCAACAGCCAGATGACGGCCCTGAGGGATCGTCTCGAGCACGGCATCCTCGAGCGGGTACCTGGCACAACGGTCAACGGCGATCGCGAGAGGCGCGTGCCCAATACCACGAACATCAGTTTCGAAGCCGTCGAAGGCGAGTCGCTGGTCATCGCGCTCGATCTCGAGGGTATCGCCGTGTCCACGGGATCGGCTTGCTCGTCGGGCACGCTCGAGCCCTCCCACGTGCTGCGCGCACTCGGCCTGCCCGCCTCTCGCGTCCAGAGCGCGATTCGATTCAGCCTCGGCCCGCCGACCACCGGCGCCGACGTCGATCGCGTCCTCGACGTCCTGCCGCGTGCTGTCAACCGCCTGCGGCTCCGCGGCGACAGTCGACTGCGCCTGCGCGAAGACACCCGATCATGAGTGGCTAGAAGTCTTCTATGGGCCTCATCTTGCCGAATGAAGCAACACGTCGTCGCCCCGGCGAACGCCGGGGTCCAGGTCTGGATGCCCGCGTTCGCGGGAATGACGAACTGGATGTGCCTCTTCCTGCGCCAATCGTCGGCAGGAGCGCTCGGCGGCTTGAGACGGAGCTTCACTAGATGCGAGTTGTCGTCGCGATGTCCGGTGGTGTGGATTCTTCTGTGGCCGCTGCCCTGCTTGTCGACGCGGGACACGACGTGATTGGCGTGTCGATGCAGCTCTACGATCAGGAACAGGGCGACGCGCGTTTTGGGACCTGCTGCACCATCGATGATCTCCACGACGCCCGCCGTGTGGCCGCCGGACTCGGCATCCCCCATTACGTGCTCAATCTGGAACGTGAGTTCGACGACGTCGTGGTCGACAATTTCGTCCGGGAGTACGCTGCCGGGCGAACACCGATTCCGTGCGCCCACTGCAACAACGAACTGAAGTTCGCCACCCTCGTTGAGAAGGCGGCCGGGTTTGGCGCCGAGATGGTCGCCACCGGGCACTACGCCCGTGTCACCAGCGGAGACGACAATCTGTACCATCTGTGGCGCGGCCTTGATGACACGAAGGATCAGGCGTACTTCCTGTTCGGCCTCACCCAGGTGCAGCTGCAGCGAGCCCTGTTTCCGATCGGCGAGATGCGAAAAGTCGACGTCCGCGCGGCCGCTCGAGCTCGGGGCATTCCGGTATCCGACAAGCCCGACAGTCAGGAGATCTGTTTTGTTCCGGACGGCAACTACGCGGCCGTTGTCGAGCGCCGCCTGCCAGGCGACGTCTCAGGAGCGATCGTCGATCTGTCTGGAGCAGTCGTCGGCCGGCACGAAGGTGTGCATCGGTTCACCGTCGGGCAGCGGAAGGGCCTGGGCGTCGCCCTCGGCGAACCAGCCTATGTCGTGAAACTCGATGCCGCGCGACGGATGGTCACAATAGGACCGCGGTCGGCAATCGAGCAGGACTCGCTCACCGCTTCGAGCGTGAACTGGATTACCGGTGCGACACCCGGCGGTCTCCTTCGCGTGACCGCGCAGATACGCCACCGGCACGCCGCTGCCGACGCGACAGTCACACCAATCGGGGACGACCGGGTCCAGGTGCAGTTCGACCGCGCCCAATCCGCGATGACACCCGGACAGGCGGTCGTGTTCTTCGACAGGGATGAGGTTCTCGGAGGCGGCTGGATCGACTCAGAGCCCTGAGCCCCGACCGTTTATTTCCTTGATGCGTCATGCCGGCGAACGCCGGCATCCAGACGGCGTGGGGCCAGGCACCAAGTCCTGTCGATGTCTCGTGCTATTGGCCCTCGAGGAAGCGCTCGGCGTCGATGGCCGCCATGCAACCTGAGCCGGCGGCCGTGATCGCCTGCCGGTACTTGTGGTCCTGGACGTCGCCGCACGCAAACACACCCGGCACACTGGTCTTGGTGCCGTCGTGTGTACTGATGTAGCCGTTGTCGTCCAACACGAGGGAGCCTGAAAACAGCGACGTGTTCGGCGTGTGGCCAATGGCCACAAACACCCCATCCACCGGAATCTCACGGGGCACGCCGGTCTCGACGTCACGAAGCACGATGCCCGTGACCTCGCCTTTGCCCGTGTCCTTGATATCCTCGACCACCGAATGCCAGGCGAACTCGATCTTTGGGTTCGCCTGCGCCTTGTCCTGCATGATCTTCGACGCGCGCAGGCTGTGGCGACGGTGCACCAGCGTCACTTTCGACGCGAACTTTGTCAGGAAGATGGCTTCCTCAAGTGCGGAGTCTCCCCCGCCCACCACGGCGATGGGCTTGCCGCGATAGAAGAACCCATCGCACGTCGCGCACGTCGAGACGCCGTGGCCCATCAACGCGCGCTCCGCGGGAAGCCCCAGCAGCTTCGCCGAGGCCCCGGTGGCAATGATCAGCGCGTTGGCGGTATACACCGTCCCGTCGGCCGTGACGGAGAACGGCCGATTCGACAGGTCCACCTCTGTGACGTCGCCCTGCAGGATGTCGGCCCCGAACCGCTCGGCCTGGGCCCGCATCTCCGCCATCAGATCGGGGCCCATGATGCCGTTCCTGAATCCCGGGAAGTTCTCGACTTCCGTGGTCATCATCAACTGTCCGCCCGCGAGCAGGCCCTCGATGATCAACGGGTTGAGATTGGCGCGCGCGGTGTACACGCCAGCCGTCAGGCCAGATGGTCCCGAACCAATGATGATGACGTCCCGAGTCGTGTCCACCGTAATCCCTCGCGAGGCCAGCCAGGGCCATCTAGCCGGCGACGTGCGGCGTCACCATCTTCTTCAACTCATCCTTCGAAACCAGTCCAATCGACTGATCCACCGCCTGTCCGCCCTTGAAGAGCACCAGCATCGGAATCGACCGTACACCGAACCGGCTTGGGGTCGTGGGGTTCTCGTCGACGTTCATTTTGCCGACGATGAGCTTGCCGTCGAACTCCGCCGCCAACCCGTCAACCGTCGGCCCGAGCCGAAGGCAGGGCTGGCACCACTCCGCCCAGAAGTCGACCAGAACCGGCACGGTCGCGTTTTTGATGGTCGATTCGAAATTGCTGTCAGTAATCGTCTGCACCTTGTCTGAAGCCATTGCTCGCCTCGCTGTCTGTCTTCATTGCGGCCGGACCCGACTGTCCGGCCTCCTTCAATGATTCACTTTCCCGCCGTTGGATTCAAGAATGCATTGCGCGCTGGTAGGCTCTCACGTATTCGCGGGCCGATACGGCCCAGGAATGGTCCTGCTTCATGCCAGCCACCTGGATCTTCCGCCACACGTCCTGGCGCCTGAACACCTCGATCGCAGTCTGCAGTGTGGTCTGCATCGCCTGCGGCGAGTACTCGGCAAACTTGAAACCGGTCCCTTCTCCCGTTGTCACGTCTGCCTGCTGAACCGTGTCGTCCAGCCCACCTGTCGCCCTCACGACTGGAACCGTCCCGTACCGAAGGCTGTACATCTGGTTGAGTCCGCACGGTTCGAACTGCGATGGCATCAGGAAGATGTCGGCGCCACCCTCAATCAAGTGCGCCAGTTCCTCGCTGAAGCCCACCGTCGCCCACACGCGATCAGGATGCTGTGCGGCAAGCCTCCGCCACATCCGCTCATATTTCGGCTCGCCGGCCCCAAGGATGATAAACGTCGCGTCCAGACGCATCAGGTCGGAAGTCCCCGCCTCGATGATGTCGAGGCCCTTCTGGTCGACCATCCTCGACACCATGCCAACGACCGGGCGCGTCATGTGTTCCGTGGTCTTCATCCCACACCGCTCGAGCAAGGCCTTCTTGATGACCGTCTTACCCGACAGGTCCTTTGCCGTGTAGGACGCGGGAAGCCACCGATCGGATGCCGGATTCCAGACGGCCGTATCGATGCCGTTGGGGATGCCAACCAGCACGCTGCTCCGCTGCTGCAACACGCCGTCGAATCCGCATCCGTGTTCTGGGGTCAGGATTTCCTGCGCGTAGCGCCGGCTGACGGTCGTCACGACGTCCGCGAAGCAGATGCCCGATTTCAGGAAACTGACCTGTCCCCAGAACTCGAGCCCCTCGCCGGTGAACGACTCCCATCCGAGATCGAGGGCTGGCAGCGCCTCAGCGGCAAACAGACCCTGGTACGCCAGATTGTGGATCGTGAAGACGGTTGGCACATTTGCGAGCGTCGGGTCGTTCTGGTACCGATACTTCAGGTACGCCGGCACAAGGCCGGCCTGCCAGTCGTGGGCGTGCACGACCGAGGGGCGCCAGCCCAGGTGGGCGGCCGTCTCAAGTCCCGCTCTGGACAGCACCGCGAAGCGGCGGTCGTTGTCAGGATAATCGCCGGCCTCACTCCCGTAGATACCCTCCCGGTCGAAATAGTCCGGACAGTCCACCAACCACACCCGGACGCCGTCGTCGTGAATGCGCTGCACCACTCGCAGATCCGGCGCGCCCGGCCAAGCACCCGCGCTGAACCGGACGACCTCGGCCCCATCGTCGATGCCACGGTAGCGTGGCATGACGACTGTGACGGCGCAGCCCAGCCGAGCGAGCGCCGACGGCAACCCGCCACCGATGTCGCCGAGGCCGCCGGTCTTCGCGTACGGCAGGGCCTCCGACATCACCATCAATACGGCGGGCATCGCCTTCTTCACGGCAAACAGTTTAACATCGCGATGTACAAAACAAACGCCCCGGAGAAGTGAGTCCCCGGGGCGTGAAGAGTCGCCTGGTTCGCCAGGCGAGAAACAGCTAGAACGACCAGCGGCCGCCGATCGTGAGCTGACGGCCCGCGTTCATGTACTGCGGATCACCGAATAGCACCGTAACCGACTGGCCCGTTGCCGGGCTGGTCAGGCTCTGGTTCGGGTAGCGCGACAGCCGGCCCGTGACGATCTCCTTGTTGAACAGGTTCGAGATATCGGCATACACGCCGAAGCGATGGAAGCCGATATTGAAGACCTTTTCGAACCGGATATCGGTCAGGCTCTGGCTGTCGTTCAGGTTCGAGCCGAGCGGCTGGAGGTTGACGTTGATCGAGTTGGGCCAGGCGAAGTTGCTGCCGCTGATGCGGCGGTACGCTGTGTAGGGCGTCCCCGAAAGGTACTTGAAGGAGCCCGCCACCTGCACCTCGACGACCGGAATCTGGTACGAGGCATAGATCTTGACCTCGTGCCGCGCGTCATAGGCCGTCGGACCGTCCGTATTCACGACGGCGGTGTTCGGCGTCTCGAACTGGCCGCTGGAAATCCCCGCGTACGTGCTGTTGTTGATCGTCCCCTTGGTCTTGGAGATGACCCACGACGCCTGCCCCTGCCACCTGTCCTTGTACGCCTTCTGCAGGACGAACATCAGGCCGCGGTAGTTGCGGTAGGCCTTGGGGGCCGTCATCGTGCCGCCCGTAGACAGATTGTAAGTGACCTGATCGGTGTTCTGAATCAGGAACGACGGCACGTCAGACGGATTCGCCCACTTATAGAGCGTCATCGCCTGGCTGGTCAACGGGTTCGTGTAGCTGAACGGCGTCCAGGTGGCGTTCTGGAGTACCGAGTTCACGAAGTTCTTCCAGTCCCGAGCGATTCCCGTCGCCGTGAATTTGAAGTTCTTCGCGAACTGCTGCTCCCACGACACGTTGAACTCGTCCACCCGTGGATGCTTGATGTCGCTGCCCGTCGTGTAGCTTCTTGCCGTCGTGTAGTCCAGCGTCAGAGTGTTGTTCGGCCCGACACTGTAGTTGTAGGTGGGCGTGAGACCCGGTGCCGCCCGGCTCCAGGACGAAAACACCGCGCCGTCATAGAGCTGGCCGTAGTACGCGCGCAGCACGGACACGCCTCTGCCCGTCAGGTCGAAGGCCGCGCCCAACCGGGGTCCGAACGACTTGGTCGAGTACAGCTCGGCGTCCGTCGTGGTCGCATAGCCGCGCACGTTGTCGAACCGGAGGCCCAGGTTGGCCGTGAACCGGTTGATCTTCCACTGATCCTGCGCGTAGTACGACTCCCGCTTGCTTGACCCCTGCAGGTCGTACGCGTAGCCGTACGCGATGTACGGGCCGCCGTAGTCGTAGTAGAACACGCCGGCCGGCGCCTGCGCCGACGCGCCCGAGTACGCGAAGCGGTCGCGGATCGAGCTGCGCTCGACTTCGACGCCGAACTTGAAGCTGTGCTGGCCAGCCGCCCGCGCGTACTTGGTCAGCGACGCGTTCAACTGGTTGCGCGTGCGGTCGTACTGCGCGGTGTACCCGGCGCCGCCGGAGTAGGCGCTCGTGTCGCCGTCAAAGTGCGTCGGGTTCGGGCTGACCGGGTTCAAATCGTAGTAGCCCCACCAGCCGGTGAACTTCGCCTCGAAGAAGGTGGAGGCGCCCATCACCTTGCGGTACACGCCGTTATAGACGATTTCAGGCGAGTCCTGGTCGATCGTCTGGCTGTGGTTCGACACCGCGTATCCGGGAATAAGCCCCGTGCGGCCGGTCTGGTTGTAGTTGTCGTACTGGACCGACCCCGTGAGCGTGTCATTCGGCGTCATCTGGTACGTCAGCTTGAGGTTAAACCGCGGGCTCACCTCGCCGCGAACCGGCGGCCGGTACTCTGAGGTGTGATAGCGCTGAATGCTGGCGAAGAAGAACAGCTTGTCCTTCGCCAGGGGGCCGCCCAACTGCACCGTGTAGTCCTGCAGCTTCAGCAACTTGACCGGCGTCGCGAGCGTCGCGTTCTTCGCAATGATGTCCGCAGAGACGTTGCTCCAGCCGAGACTGTCATTCGAGTAGCGATACTCCGACAGGAAGCTGAACCGGTTGCCGCCCGACTTGGTCACGGTGTTGATGATGGCGCCGGTGAACCCGCCATACTCGGCGGGCTGGCCGAGGCTGCCCACCTGGACATCATCGATGATGTTGTAGTTGTAGAACACCCACGCCGTTCCGCCCTCCGGGTCGCGCGTGTCAACGCCGTCGAGCATCAGCGAGTTGGCCCCGTCGGCCGCGCCGCCGAAGGCCGAGCCCGAATTCACTCCCGGCGTGTAATTGAGCAGGTTGACGGCCGGGTTCGCATGCGTCATCGGCAAGTTGAACAGCACGTTCTGCGACAGGTTCGTGTCGGTCGCCGTCGTGGTGGTGTCCACTGACACGGCGTTCGCCACGACCTCGACGCTCTCGGTCAGTCCACCGACCACCATCGTCAGCTTGACTTCGGCCACCTTGCCGATGCCCGCATCCACTCTCTGCTCGCGCGGACGGAAGCCCGACAGTTCGGCCTTCACCGTGTATTCACCCGGAGTCAGCCCAAGGAACCGATACTCGCCCTGCGCGTCGGTCACCTGGGTCTGTGCGCCCGTCCTGCCCGTCAACGTCACAGTGACGCCCGGCAGCACGCCGCCCTGCTGATCCACGACCCTGCCCGTCACGGTCCCGGTCAGCGTCTGCGCGCCAGCCGTCACCGCCAGAGCCAGGAACGCGACAAGGACGGCAGAAATCCACATACGTCTCATGATCATGCCTCCTTGTTTACTGTCCGGTCCGCACCACAGAGTGGATGCGGTCGTGTTTCCAGGAATAAATCGCGTAGCCGGTGCCTGCAACCAGCACCGCCATCGTGACGATTCCCGCCGGCGTCTTGAAGAACGACGGGGTATCGAGGGCGGACTTGTCGGCCGTCTTGCCGGTCTGCTGGCTCTGCTGGGCCATGCTCCGAGCCGCCGCGGCGGCCTCATGGCTGGCCGCTTTCGCGATCGACGCCCTGAGGTTTGGCGCCTGCGTAGACGAACCGGGTTCTGCCGCCGCCACGGGCAGCGGGATCAGCGCAACGGCAACCGCGAGCATGACTGCCCGGGGTAAGGCGCCGCGCCAGGAAGCAATCCTGACTGTCACGTTGTGCTCCTCCTTGAAAAAAGACCAGACAGCAATGACGGCATCGGAGACTACTGCCGGTGTATCTCGCACACGCCGTGCCAGCCGGAGTATACAGAAAAGTGCCTATCAAGCGCCAGTTTCTTGAGAGGAAGCCGTCACGCCAAGGCCAGCCCATCCAACTGTTTGTAGCAAATTCAAGAGGATGGATCCATGCTGATGCTCGGGTTGACGGCGGTGGGCGCAGCAGGTCACGATGGAGGGGTGAATCGCACCGGTCTGGTCGCTGTGTTCCTGCTATCTACGCTGACGCTGGTCGGCGCTGCGGTCGCGTGGTGGCAATGGTGGCCGCACTCGCAGCAGGCGCAGGGTGGAGTTGACCTGGGAGCCCTCCCCGGCCGGGCCGGTCGCGACGGCCTGAACCTGCTGGTCATCACGCTGGACACGACGCGTGCGGATCGGATCGGCGCGTACGGGTACCGCAACATCGAGACACCCGCCATCGACCGGCTCGCCGCTGACGGCGTCCTGTTCGAGCAGGCGATGAGCAGTGCACCGCTGACGCTACCGTCCCATTGCAGCATCTTCACCGGCCGATTCCCTCCCGAGCACGGCGTGCGGGACAATGGCGGGTTCTTCCTCTCCCCGACACAAACCACCCTTGCCACGATGCTGAAAGCCCGAGGGTTCCAGACCGGCGCGGTCGTCGGTGCCTACGTGCTCGACGGCAAGTGGGGCCTCAACCAGGGTTTCACAACGTACGTCGACGATTTCGAGTTGCCCGAGAACAGCGGATTCGGCATCGGGGATGTGAAGCGGCCCGGCAATGACGTCGTGGATCGCGCGCTGCCGATGCTGGAGAAGATGAAGCACTCGCGGTTCTTCGCGTGGATTCACTTCTACGACCCGCACTCGCCCTACGAGTCGCCCGAGCCCTTCAAGTCGCGCTATGAGAGGCGGCCCTACGCCGGCGCGATCGCGTTCACCGACTCGCAGGTGGCCCGCCTCATCGCGTTTCTTGAAAGCAACCAACTGCTGGATCGCACGATCGTCGCCGTGCTGGGCGATCACGGCGAGGGCCTGAATCAGCACGGCGAAGGTACACACGGGTTCTTTATCTACGAGAGCACGACGCGGGTGCCCTTCATCATCCGCGCACCCTTTGAGAAGACGCGCGGCCGTCGCATCGCGGACCCGGTCCGCACCGTGGACCTCGTGCCCACGGTGCTCGACCTGCTTGGTCTGCCCGCGGCAAGGGACATCGCCGGCGTCAGTCTCGCGCCATTGCTGGCTGGTACCAGAAAGACACTCGATCTCGAGGGCTACGCCGAGGCGCTCTATCCCCTCCACCATTTCGGGTGGAGCGAGATCAGGGCGTGGCGCGCCGGCCAGTATAAGGTGATCGATGCGCCGCGGCCCGAATTATTCGATCTCGACAAGGACCCGGAGGAAACGCACAACCTCTACGCGGAGCGGCGTGCTGTCGCCGATGGCATGCTGGCCAGGTTGCGCGCGCACGAACATGACGCCGCCGGCCCCGCCGCGCAAAGCATGCCTGACGTGGATCCCGAGGCGCGCGCCCGGCTGGCCGCCCTGGGCTACGTTGGGTCGTTTGTCGCAACGGTCTCCGGGCCGAAGAGCGATCGCGCCGACCCCAAGGACAAAATCGAACTGTTCAATCTGATGATCCAGTCGCGCGAGATCGCCAAGGACAAGGCGTCGTCCGAGCGCGTCATCGCGATGCTCAATAAGGTGATCGCCGAAGACCCGAAGGTGATCGATGCGTGGTTCAACCTCGGCAACGTCCACTATAAACTGGGGCGTTTCGAGGAGGCCATCAGGTACTTCTCGAAGACGCTCGAACTCAAACCAGACTACGACCTGGCCGTGGTCAACATGGCCAACGCTTACCGGCGGTTGGGAAAAGACGATGCGGCACTGGCCGGGTACGAGCGGTACCTCAGCATCGATCCCAAGAACGCGCACGTGCGGTACCAGCTTGGCGAAATCTACCTCGACCGCGGTGACGTCCCGCGCGCCGAGAAGAATTTCCGGCAGGCGCTCGAGATCGACAAGCGCGTCGCCGCCGCGCGCAACGCGCTGGGCGCCATCGCTTTCACGCGCGGGGATCTCGCCACCGCCGAGCGGGAGACGCGCGCGGCCCTCGCCCTGAAGAGCACCGTACGACTGGCGCACTTCAACCTTGCGCTGATTGCCGAGGAGCGCGGCGATCTCACGACGGCCGAGTCCGAGTACAAACAAGAGCTCGCGCTGCACGCCAAGACCTACAAGGCCGCGTTCAATCTGAGCCGAGTATACGAACGTCAGAACAGGATCAATGATCAGATCGCCCTGCTCAAGCAGTCGATTGCCGCCAATCCCTTGTTTGCCGAGGGCCATTTCTTCCTGGCCAAGGCCTACCTCGACGCCGGCACGAATCTACTGGAGGCCATGTCGTTGGCTCGAAAGGGACTCGAGATCGACCCGTTGTCAACGGTCGCCCCCCTCGGTCACTTCGTGATCGCCGGCGTGATGCTCAAACAAGGACAGCCAGCGGCGGCCGCCGCCGAAATGGCCCGAGGAAACGCGCTCGAGGCGCGGCTGGCCCGCGAGAAACAGGTGACGCGATGACCGAGCCGCCAACCAGGCAGCGGTTGGAACGCCCCGACACGCCGGAGGTCGCGGCACTCAGGCGCCTCAAGACTGCGCAGCCCCAACTGGCCAGCGCGGTAGACATGCAAGTCGAACTCGTCACGCTGTATCGTCGGGCCCAGACCCGGGTGACCACCCGGGTATTCGACCTCGGAGCCGAGGCCCTCGCGGGCAGGCTTTCGGCCGGCACGCCGATCGTGCAGTTCAGCGACGTCCCGTTCGATTGGCCGGAACTGAGGGGATTGTTCAGACAGATCGTGGACCTGCTCCGGCGATTCGACCTGGTTGAGCCATCGGAGTACGACGCGATGCAGGCGCTGGTGCGATCGGGGCGCCCGAATCCTGATGAAGTTGCGGCCTGGTACAACCTCAGGGCCACTCAAGGGCATGCCGATGCCGCAATCCCGGATGCCGGCAGCACCCAGACGCAGGTACTGTCGCTGGCCAGCCGTCCGTTTCTGAGCCGGGCGGTGGAGATGATCCACCAGCGCGTCGACTTGTCGCCGTGGATGCGCCCCTATTGCCCGTTCTGCGGCGGCGATCCTGAACTCGGCGCGATCAGTGAGACCGGCAAGCGCCGGCTCATCTGCGGCCGGTGTGCCGGGCAGTGGCCGTTTGACGATACGGCGTGCCCGTACTGCGACAGCCGTGACCCGGGACAAGTCACGTCATTTGAATACGGCTGCTGGCCCGACGCGAGCAAGGACGGTGTCTACCGCCTGACCGGCTGCGACGCGTGCCACCGCTATCTGAAGTCGTATGTCACCCGGGGCGCATCGCGACCGGTGATGCTGGACGTCGACACCATCGGCTCGCTCCTGCTGGACGCAGCCGCCGCGCAACGCGGGTATACCGGCGGTTAGTGCTGGGTCTGTGAGGCGGGACCGTGAGGCTGCCCAGGGCGCCCGCCGAGCAGCGACTGCGCCTTGCTGGTCACCCAGCTAAGCAGGTTCTTCGTCTCCGAGAACCGGCCCGCATTCGAACGGGCGCCCAGCACGACAACCGCGACGGTCTGGTCGAGGTCGGGCAGATGGAGCAGCGTCACGAGACAGTAGCCGGCCCGAGCGATGAAGCCCGTCTTGCCACCCCGCACGTCCACGCCGGTTGAGCGCAGCAACTGGTTCGTGCTGTGGATGGTGAGGGCCCTCCTGCTCGTGCGGAACGAGTACGCCTCGGTGCGCATGATGGTCGAGATCAGCGAATCGTCGGCGGCGTAGGCGATCAGCCTGGCCATGTCGTATGCCGATGACACATTCTGAGCGAGCAGACCTGACGGGTCGGCGTAGCTCGTGCTGGTCAGCCCCAGTTCGGCCGCTTTCTGATTCATCCGCACGACGAATCCCGCCGCCCCGTAGGGAGAGACGCGGGCGATCACTCTGGCCGCCACATTGTCGGACGAGATCAGCATCAAGTGCAGGAGATTCTGGAGCGACACCTTCTCGAGCGGCCGCAAGTGTGTCACCGAGGCGCCCCGGATATCGGCAGCGGTGATGATCACCTGCTGCGCCATGTCGGGCGCCTCTTCCAGGAAGCACAACGCCGTCATCACCTTGGTGATGCTCGCGATTGACCGTTGGTCAAACGCCTTTTCTTCCCACAACACCTTATTGGTCGCGGGGTTATAGATGATGGCCGCCTCGGCACGAACATCCGGCACCACATCACCCTGGGCGTCGAGTTTCAGCCGTGGCTGGTTCGCCTGCGCCTCGCGGGCCCGCGCTGCCGCCTCGGCCTGCGCCAACCGGGCCTTCCTCGCCTGCGACGTCGCGGCGGAGTACTTCGCCGACGCACGACCCCTTGCGGCGCCCTGCGCCTGCACCCTCGCCACACAGAAGTCGCCAGCCGCCACCGCGACCAGGCACACGACGCCCGCCGTGACGACGCGCTTCAACTGACGCTTCGGATGGCTCATAGCAACGGCCCGTAGCAATTGGACAGACTTAAACGCAGAGTCTAGCAAATCATGGTGCAAACGCATACGGAAAACTGCCTCTCCGCGGTGAATCTCCACACCCGGTCGCTCGTTCCGAGCGGGGGGCGTGCCGTCAGTCGTCGTCGTACGGATCCGGTCCAACCGACTCCGGAAGGCGGAATGGATCCTCCTTCTGCATCGCCTCCGCGTGTTCAATCACCCGGGTCCACGTCTCGACGTTGAAGCCGACGACCGCCTCGTAGCCCGCCACGAGGGTCGGGACCTCGGCTCGACCAGTCAGGGTCAGCATGTCCCGCAGCGCCTCTGGATTGTCGGTGATGCCATATTCGACGTAAATGGGTGCTCGCCGGTCGAGAAACGCCTTGGCGTCCCGGCAGTGCGGACAGTCGCGCATCGTGAACAGTTTGTTCTTCATCGGCGGCCGCCCATACCATCGTTATCGGCTCCACGGGCTTCCAACTGGAGTCGTTTGTCGATTCTTCCCACTTTGAGTATGCGAGCTCCCAGGCCGCCTTGCGATCCAAGGAACGGAATCGTCAATCCAATCGTCCAGAGTTGTAGACGGATCGGCGGCGAAGCCTGTCGACGACACGACTGGCCCTTGGCTCAAGATCCGCATGATGTGGCCGATATTCGTAGTAGATCGCCGGACTGTCGTGCAATTGATTCACGCACTTACGTCGGTACATCATTTGCATATACGCCCGGTAAGGAGAGTGTCATGAGCCTGGTTCGGCTCCTCGGATTTGCGACGCTGTCGTGCGGTTGCGTGGTCGGCCGGTACCGCGAGCTGGCGACCAACCGCGAAGTCGCCTATGTTGAAGAAAAGGGACAGTGCTGCGATGCGCATGCCCACCGCCGGAATCACACGATCCAGGCGAGCCGGGCGGCGGTGGCCGTGTTTCCTCAGCAAATGGTGACCGCGAAAGCGTCCTGAACAGCCAGACTTCCCTGCCACCTCGGCCGGTGCCATCGCCCGGCCGCTCGCCTTGTCGTCTCCATCAGTACTTCCCAACGCCATCGCCTCTGATCCGCCGGGTCGAATCGTCTGCGCCCCGGCCTACGGCCCTTCCATGCCCGTGGAACGCGAACGGGGCCGGCGCCCGAAGCGCCGACCCCGTTCGACGTCACGAAACGTGCGAAGAGCCTAGAAGCGGAACCGGACGCCGAACTGGGCTTGCCACCGCGACCGCAGATCGTCGCGCGTCAAGACGTTCGCGTACATGTTCTGAGTCGTGGCAGCCACGCTGTACTTGAGCAGCCCGGTGGCCTGGTCGATGCTATAGCCAATCGCCTGGCCGCTCGACGGGAACGGCCCCCACCACTGCCAGCCCCAGTTCTTGTTCAACAGGTTGAGCAAGTTGATCACGTCGGCGGTCAATTCGACCTTCGTCTTGCCAGGGGTCGAAATCGTCACGGCGTATCGGAAGTCGAGCTGATTAGCCCACGGCGCCCGCAGCGCGTTGCGAGGCATGATCTTGCCGGCGTAGTCGAGGGCGCCGGGAAAACGCTGGAGCCAACCGTAGAAATTGTCCCAGGTCCCGCTCGTGATCACGACCTGGCTCGAAGCCGCTGGGATGTACAGCAAGTCGTTGCCGCTGGCAGAGTCACCGTTGGCGTCCTGGCTGTACCGGAGGTCAAACGGACGGCCCGACTGGCCGTTGTAGAAGAACGACACGCTGCTCCTGATTCCGCCCCAGAGCGGGATCGGGAGCGTTGCCGACAGATTGACGCGGCTACCTGGTGAGTAGTTGGACAACGCGAGCGCGGGGTGATTCGCGTCGAAGCCGATCGGCGTGCCCGTGAAGTTCGAATTCGCCACGCTGGATGTGCCATCAACCGTGGAGTAGGCGCGGCCATACAGGTACGACGCCGCAAAATTGAACCCATTCTTGAACGGGCGTTCCACCTTGAAGGCCATCGACCAGTTGTACCCCTGGTTCGTGTTGGTCAGGAGGAGGACGTTGTTCAGGTTGGGATCCGGACGCAAGGTCTGCTGCCCGAATGACCACGCCGTACCGACTGGTTGTGGACCCGTCCCGTTGTACTGCGTCCGGCCATCCGGCTGCAGGCCCGTCGCCTTCATGTTCAGGTTCTGGTAGAAGATGTCCTTGACAGTCTTCGAGTAGAGCATTTCGACCGTGCCGAACAGGCCCCAGAACCCGAGGTCGCGGTCTAACGCGATGTTGCCCCTGAGGACCGACGGGAAGCTGTAGTTCGGATCGATGACGTTAATGGTCTGCCGACCCGCCGCGCCGCCCGTCACTGTCGTCGGCTGGTTATTCGGATCCGCAACGAACGGGATCATGTTGCTCGTGCTGTATGACGTCGACAGGTTGGTGAACTGCACGCCCGTGTTGCCGTACTGATTCGACAGCCACACATATGGCGTCCTACCGGTGAACAGGCCGAGGCCGCCGCGAATCTGCGAGCGCTTCGACCCGCCCCCGCTCAAATCCCAGTTGAAGCCCGCCCGCGGTGACCACATCGCCGGTGACGGCACCACGTTGGTGGCGTATCCGAAGTCGGTGACCGCAAGGGGATTGGCCAGTGGTTTGTCCGGGAACCGCGGCAGGTCGACGCGGGCGCCGTACGTCACTGTGAAGTTGGACGCTGCGCGCCACTTGTCACCGGCGTAGAAGCCGAACTGCTGCACCGAGAACTGCGCCGACTCGTTGGGGTTCGCGGTGTTGGAGAAGTAGTGATAGAACTGCTGTGCGAGCCCCGCCTGGAAGTTCGCAATGCTCGAGAAGGTGTAGGCACCGTAGGCGTCCTGAATGAACAGGTTGTAGAACTTGTAGAACTCGTTGTGCGTGCCGATGGAAATCGTGTGGTTGCCCTTGACCAGCGTCAGGTCGTCGGTCAACTCGATGATGTCCTGGTTCAGCGCGTTCGCCTGCGACGAGTACTCGGTGCCGAAATAAATGCTGTTGCTCGTGCTGCCTGGCATGTAGATCCGCATCTCGGGGAACGCCGGATTCCCCGGCTGGCCGCCACGCACGTTGCGCTCGCGCTGATAGGTGACGCGCATTTCGTTGAACATCGAACTGCCAATCGTCGTGTTCAACTGCGCCACCGACGACAGCATCTTGTCCGTCATGTAGTAGAAGTGGTCCGGCAGGTTGTAGGTGCTCGCGCTCTGCGAGCCCACCGACGCGACAGCGTTCACGTAATTCACGCGCGTCGTCAGCTGGTTGTGCGATGAGAGGTTGAAGTCGGCCCGCCCGAAGATCTTGTCGCTGTTGTTCGGCTTGCTCACCTCGCTCACGCCACCGGGATTGTACTGATACACCGTCTGGAGAATATTGAGCACCGACTGGACGTCGGCGAGGTTGTTGTTCCACTGCGAGCCCGAGGTGCCGTCGAGCGAGAAGCCGACCGGCGTCAACTTGCGGGCCCAGTCCATGTTGCCGAAGAAAAATGCCTTGTTCTTGACGATCGGCCCGCCAATGCTGAAGCCGACTTGCTTGTCGCTGAACGCGCCGACCTTGCTGTCAGGCGGCGTCGCATTCGCGAAAGTGGGAAGGGCGGGAATCGTGCCCATGAACTTCTGGTTGCGGCCGAAGTAATACGCCGTCCCATGGAAGTTATTCGAACCGCTCTTGGTGATGGCATTGATGCCGCCGCCCGAGAACCCGCCCTGCCGCACGTCGTAGGGCGACACGAGGACCTGGATCTCCTGAATGACATCCAGGCTGACCGGCTGCGTGCCCGTCTGCCCACCCGGCGTGCCCGTCGACGACAACCCGAACACGTCGTTATTCACCGCACCGTCGATCAGCATGTTGTTGTAACGGTTGGGTCGGCCAGCCACGCTGACCTCCTGATCGTTGCCGGTCGCAGCCTGCGAGATGTTGACGAACGGCGAGGTGCGCGCAAAGTCGTTGATGCTGCGCGAAATCGAGGGCAACGCCTCGATCGTCTGCGTCGCGATGTTCGAGGCCGTGCCCGCCCGCGTCGTGTCGATAATCTGCGCGGTCGCTACGACCGTCACCGATTCCTGCACCGACTGCAGCGCCAGCACGAACTCCACCTCGTGCGACTCGCCGAGCGCCACCTGGAGACCATTCTGATCCTGCGTCTTGAACCCGCTCATCGTCGCGGTCACCTTATAGGGACCGCCGACGCGAACGGCTAGGAACGTGAAGCGCCCATCGGCCTGCGTCACGGTCTCGTAACTGGTTCCTGTTGGTCCGTGCACGGCGACCACGGTCGCGCCGGGCAGCACGGCTTTCTGCGCATCCATCACCACGCCGACCAACGTTCCGGTCGTGAGGTTCTGGGCCGACGCAGACTGTGCGCCAATCATCAGCGCGCATACCACGGCGAACGCCAGCACGGCCCTCATCTTCAGCTGCATGAGTCATTCTCCAAAAGGAAAGAGCGTCCCTGGGATTGGGGTGTCGCGCGTTGCGAGATCCCCTGAAGGAGTACGAATACCCAACAGCACACAGGGGCCAACACGCCAGCAAGCAGTATACACCGAAGGGGCACGTGTCAAGGCGGCACGCGCGGCCCCACCCGGACGGCCGACCCCGGCCTACTTTGTGACTTTCGTGACTTTCGGCGCGGGGGCCTTCTTGAGCGAGTAGGTCTGCCGCGACCAGACGTCCAGATCTTTCCGCGTGACTTTGACTTCGACGCGACGGGTGCGCCTGAGCGGATCCGGATTCGACGAATAGTAGCCGAGCATGTAGTAGTCGCTGGTCTCGGCGTCAATGCGCTTGAGCGCCTTCTCGTAGTCATTCTGATTGACCACAGCGATGCCGCCCGTCAGTTCGGCGAGCACCCGCAGGCTGCTGATCGACTTCTCGACGTAATTCGCCCACTCGGTGGGATCCACGTTCTCGTCGAGATCGGGCATGCCGATCAGGCCTCGCGGGTCGAACGTGTAAATGGTCGCGTTGGCCCGATTGGCCGACCGCGTCAACTCGGAGAGCTCGCGCGCAAGATCGGCATCCGCGAAGCGATTGCCCGACGTGGACGACGGATCGGTCGAGGTGCTGGTCGTGTCCGAACCCGCCTGTTGCGCCGCCTGCTGCGCCGCCTGCTTCTCCTGCGTCTTCTGCTGGTTGTTCTCGAAGACCGAGTCGGCTTCGCCCGACCGCGATTTCTCGAACGGATTGAAGTCGTACCCGTTACTCAGATAGATCAGGGCCTTGCGCCGATTGTGCACCTGTTCGAGTTGCGCCATCAGATCTTCGGCCGTCGAAAACGCCACGTGCGCCCGATAGCGGACCTCGCTCGGCCCCTCCTGCCCTTCCGGCGCCTGGATGATGTCGGTCGGCTTCAGCGCGCCGCCCATCACCTTCCCGATCGCTTCGTCAATACGCTTCGCGTCGTACGTGAGGTCGATGGCGATAGACGAGGTGCCCGTCGACACGATGCCGAACATGTCCCCCTCGTGGATGAGCGTGTTCTTGATCTTCTTCAGCAGGTCCCGCACCCGATGCGTGTTCTTGAAGTCCAGGTGCAGGTCGTCGATAAACAGGATGAAGACGCGCCCCGAGGCATCGTTGGTCGGACGCGCCGGAGGCAAAATAATGCCTTCGGGCGGCGGCGGTGGCGGAGGCAGCGCGACGTTGGTCACCCGGCCTCCATGCACCAGGACCAGCGACGACACGTTCTGCACAACCCCGTCTTCGAGCACCTCGAATTGTTCTTTGGACAGATCGGCGACAAACTGGCCCCGCCCGTCCCGCACGATCACGTCGGTCGTGACCAGATCCACCGACGTCCGGTAGACCGGCTTCTGCATGGTGTCGGCGACCGGCGTTGCCGGCGGTTGGCTCTGCTGGCCCGGCGGCGGCGGGGACTGCGCCATCAGCACGGCGCTTGCCAGGAGCATGCCCACACACGTCGCATATCGGGACCGTACGGATTTCATGGCAAATCCTTCAGCGCTTGGGGTTTCTTCCGCTTCTATTCTACCGCAGACGCACCCCCACTCGGCACGGTGTGCCCGGGCGTACGACCCGACAAAACTTCAGACGTCGAACCGGCGAGGCTGGCCGCTATCTGCCCTTCCGAACGGCCTTGCTGGCGGGCTTGCTTTTCGTCTTTGCGGCTGAGGTGGGTTTCGCCTTCGGCCGGACTTTCGCCGTCGTCTTCGATCGAACCTTGGCCTTGACAGGCCGGGCCTTCGCCGCCTTGTGACCAGCGGCTTTCTTGCGGGGCGCCGCGGCCGCTGCCGCCGCCCTCGCGGCCGAGAGCTTGGCGTCAATCGGCGACTTGAACACCTGCGTGAACCGGATCTGATCCCCGATCAGGTGGTAGGTCCAGATCTCGGTGACGCCAATCCTGTTGTCGCGGCACAGGCGCTTGGCCACTTCCACCGATCCGGCCGGCACGTACAGCGCGAATTCCGTCGGCAGGCGGCCGTAGGCGGCCCATTGGGCCATGGCTTCAAGGGCGTTGACCGACTCGCCGGTCTCGACCTCGACAACGCCCGCGAGCTTCTTGCTGCGGCCTGTGGGCATCAACACCAGATCCGGGTAGATCGTCTCAGGCCCCGTCCCCACCGGCGCGGTGGTCTCGTTGCCCGGGTTGAGCCCCACGTTGAAACGACGACGGTACCGCGGCTGGAGCAGCCGGATAATACGGTCGTGTTCCAGTTGTTCCCGCACCGGACGGACGAGAATCGGGCTCACAAAGCCCTCCAGTTGCGTCGAATCAAGGCTCCACCAGCGGAGCGACCGAGTTTAGCACGGAATCCCCCAGATTTCGCGGCCTTGCTCGCCTGTTTCGCCAGATGTTTGCCCGATTGGAGGCCAAGCCGGTGTGCAATTGTGTGCAAGACCTGCGGATCACGACTGCAGGCGCCGATACAGCCACAGTGATGAACACCGCCACCGCTGCTGCCACCGTCAACGTCACGCAGGTTCGGCTCCCCCACGTCGTACTGGTCGAAGACCAGGAACGAGCGGCGCGCGGACTCGAAGAACTGCTCGAGATCGAGGGATTCCGGGTCACGCTCGCTCAGTTGACCAACGTGCACGACCGGACGGTCGAGTACGTCGGGCCTGATAGAATGATTGAGCTGGCTCCACACGATCAGGGCTAATTTCTTTTCTTCCAGAGAGTCGGTCGCGATGAATGCAAGACGCCTAGCCGCCGGTGGTGTGTGCCTTCTTCTGTGTCTGTGCGCCGCCACGGCCTTCGCTGATCCGCCCACCCCTGCCGCCGCCGCCGCGGTATTGAAGCGGATTCGTTCGGCCGACACGAACCTGCTGGCGGTCTCTGAGGAAGACGGACGGATGCTGCGGCTGCTCGCCGCCTCGAACCACACCAGGCGCGCACTCGAAATCGGATCGGCCCAGGGCTACTCCGCGATTTGGATTGGGCTGGGCCTGCGCGAGACCGGCGGCCGCCTGGTCACCATCGAGTACGATCCGCAGCGCGCGAAAGAGGCCGAGGCCAACATCCGCGCCGCCGGTCTCGCCGACATCGTGCAGGTGGTGTCCGGAGACGGGTTCAAGGTCATCCCCTCACTCACCGGGACATTCGATTACGTGTTCCTTGACGCGTGGAAGCGAGATTACCAGCGGTTCTTTGATCTCGTGTTTCCCCGGCTCGACAAAGGCGGCCTGTTTCTCGGCCACAACGTGGTGAACAAGGCCGGCGAGATGGGTGACTTCCTCAAGACACTCCGCACGCACCCTGGCATGCTCAGCACCATCGTGTCGCCGTCGGGCGAAGGCATCTCGGTGTCGTGGAAACGGTAGGATCCGCCCGCTCCCGCCCATCTGATAAACTCATCTGAACGACTCGCGTCAACCGCCCTCCGAGGAGGATACGCAGATGACGACTCGCACCCGTGTCTTCGCGGCCGCTTTGATTGCCGCTACTTTGATCACGGCGCCTCTCGCGCTGACCATCGACGCCCAGCAACCCCCGCTCAGCCCGCCCGGGACTGCCAGTATCAAGATCGGCGCGGCCACGATCACGATCGATTACAGCCGTCCGTCGATTCGCGGGCGGAAGATCATGGGCGCCCTGGTGCCCTACGACAAGGTGTGGAGGACGGGCGCCAACGCGGCCACAACCCTCAAGACCGATGCGGCGCTGGACCTTGGTGGCGCCGTCGTGCCGGCCGGCACGTACACGATCTATTCGTGGCCAGGCGAGAAGGCCTGGAAGCTCATCATCAACAAGCAGACCGGCCAGTGGGGCACGCAGTATGACGAGAAGCAGGATCTCGCCCGCGTGGATCTGAAGGTGGAGTCGCTGCCAGCCCCGGTGGAACTGTTCACGATCACGCTGGCCGCCGCTGGCGCCAACGCCGGCACGTTGACGCTGGAGTGGGAGACCACGAAGCTGAGCGTCCCGTTCAAACTGAAGTAGCCTCGTCGACGGCGAGCCCGGGCGCGCAGTCTCTGGCGCACTGGCTCGCCGTTGGTGTGTTCGGACTCCCCTGCTTCGGCCCAACGGCGGGTTGGAGGAGGTAGAATACCGATCGGTCGGGCCGGTAGCTCAGTGGTAGAGCATCGCACTTTTAATGCGGTGGTCGTGGGTTCGATCCCCACCCGGCTCACCAGCCTTCGCTCACCTCCGGTTCGTTTCGCTTTCCTCGGTGAGCTTCGGCTGGCTTCGCGAACCGGTAATGGCGAAGGCTGCGCGTCGAAGCGACGGGAGGAGGATGTCAATCCGGACCGTTGCGAAGGCGGGCCTCCTTCGGCTGGCTTTGCAAGCAACCAAGGCGGCGTCTCTACGTCGCCCATCGGCAGCAGCGGTCGGGCGCCGCGACGGGCACCCTTTGGAACAATGAGGAACGACACATGAAGAAGCTCATCCTGGCGGCGCTCGTGCTCCTGATCGCGGTTCCGTCCGCGTTCGCCGACACCTACGTGAAAACCAAGACCCACAGCGACGCCGTGGCCATGATGGGCCAGAGTACGCCGGCGCGCGACGAGACGATGGAATCCTGGATCTCCGCCGGCCGATACGCCACTGGCGGCGCCGACTCCTGGTTCGTGATCGATGTCGGGAAGAAGGTCGCGTACTTCATCAATCACAAGGACAAGTCCTACGTCGAGACACCGCTGCCGCTGGACTTCGCCAAGCTTCTCCCAGTCGAAGCGGCTGGCATGGCCGACATGATCAAGGCGTCGGCGACGGTCAAGCCGACGACCGAGACGAAGAAAATCGGCTCCTGGGACTGCACCGGATACGACGCCACGATGACGGTGATGGGCATGCAGATGAACATGCGCATCTGGGCTTCCACTGCCGTCCCATTCGATTTCGCCTCCTTCAACGCGACGATCATGCCGGTGGTCCTGCAGGGACAGATGCGCGTCGCCGACGCGTCAGTGGCCGAATTCGCCAAAATCAAGGGCTACCAGATCGCCTCGGAGATGACGGCGGACATGATGGGCGCGAAGATGCGCATGACGCAGGAAGTAGTCGAAATCGCTGAACGTCCGGCGCCCGAGAACATCTACGCCCCGCCGGCTGGGTACAAGAAGAACGCCACACTGAGCATGACGGATCTGCAGAGGCGCTAAGCGGTGCTTCGACTCGCAATGACAGTTTCGTCTGCTTGCGTGCCGAACCGGTGAAGGACGCTCGCTCAGCACTAAGTCCTGAGTGAATAGACTCGTCGCCGAAATCATGAATCGATGGACTTAGGAGGCACACGTGTCGACGGCTGAACTTGCCCGTGATCGGATCGTGTTTCGGCGGACCAATGCACTGAAGGGCCGGCATCTATCGGTGACGCCGGCCAACAGTGCGACGCGGCATCTGAGCTACGGACGCATCATCCTCGATCGGAGCGTCCCGAGCGTGCAGTTCGGCTCGGGTGGAGACGAAGTCGGCCTGGTGTGCTTCAGCGGCTCGGCCACGGTTGCGACCAGCGGCTCGGTGTTCACACTGGGACGGTACGACGCGCTCTACATTCCGCGCGATCAGACGATCGAGGTCGCGACCTCGTCCGAGGTCGACATCGTCGAGTGCCGGGCGCCGGTCGAGGGGCACTACCCGCTTCGCTTCGTGCCGTACGCCGAGGTGAAGAAAGACCCGGGCCTGCACTTCCGCGCCGGCGGGCCCGCGACGACGCGAACGTTAAACGTGTTACTCGGCAAGAACGTCGAGGCGGGGCGGCTCATGGCCGGCGTGACGTGGTCGGAACCGGGCAACTGGACGAGTTGGCCGCCCCACGAGCACGCGGCGCTGGCCGAGGAGCTGTACGTCTTCTACGACATGCCGCCTGAGGCCTTCGCCATTCAGATGGTGTACACAGACAAGATGGAACCGGAGCGCGTCGAGGTCGTGCATGATGGTGATGTCATCGTCATGCCGACTGGATTCCATCCCAACGTATCCATCCCCGGCCATGCCGTCAGCTTCATGTGGATCATGGCCGCGCATCGCGAGACCGAAGACCGCAAGTTCGGGCTCGTGAACGTGCATCCCGATTTCGCGCAGGCGCCGTCGGGCCTCGACAAGGGGAGATAGGGATTCGGGTGCCTTCGGCTTCGGCGTGCCAGCGAATCGGGGTTCGGGAGTGCGTGTGACAGTCGATTTCCTGGGATCGCCGGGCTCCAGCCCGGCCCGAGGAAGAGCCACGCTGGAGCGTGGCGATCCCGGGGAGTCTGCCTGAGGGCTTCGGCGAAGCAAGCGGGATTCGGTATTCGGGATTTGTCCGAGGAGAGACGATGAGTGGCATCGCACGACAGTTCAGCCTGGAAGGGCGCGTGGCACTGGTGACCGGAGCCGCCGGTGGTCTTGGCGCGGGGATGGCCATTGGTTTGGCCGAAGCGGGCGCTGATGTAGTCTGCCACGACCTGCTGGCGCCCGACGCCACAGCGGAGAAGGTGCGGGCGCTCGGCCGCCGCTCCGCTGCGGTCGCCGCCGACCTGAGTGACCACACAGCCCCGGCCCGCCTCGCCGCCGACGCCGAAGCGGCGCTCGGGCCGATCGATCTGTTGGTCAACAACGCCGGCACGATTCGGCGGGCTCCCGCCGCTGATCATTCAGACGACGACTGGGACCTCGTGCTCGCCGTCGATCTATCGAGTGCGTTCCGGCTCTCGCGAGAGGTCGGACGTCGGCTGATTGCCCGGGGCGCGCCCGGGAAGATCGTCAACATCTGTTCGCTGCTGTCGTTTCAGGGTGGCATTCTGGTGCCATCGTACGCGGCGGCCAAGGGTGGCCTCGCGCAGTTGACCAAGGCCCTGGCCAACGAGTGGGCCTCAAAGCGTATCAACGTCAACGGGATCGCGCCCGGCTACATGGCCACCGATAACACGGCGCCGCTCCGCGCCGATCCGGTGCGCAGCCGTCAGATTCTCGACCGCATTCCAGCCGGACGATGGGGAGACCCGGCGGATGTCGCCGGCACGGCAGTCTTTCTCTGTGCGCCCGCCAGCGACTACGTCACCGGTCACATCCTGGTCGTCGACGGGGGCTGGCTGGCGCGGTAGCTAAGTCCTTCGATTCATGAATTCGACAACAAGTTTATTCACTCAGGACTTAGTGCTGAGCGAGCATTTTTCATCGGATCGCCTCGCAAGAATACCCGACCGTCATTGCGAATCGAAGCACTACGCCTGCTTCACTTGCCCGGGAAGTTCGGGACAGGCCGAACACAGTCTGCCAACCGCGCGGAATCCGAGCACCTCGATATCCGGCGACAGATAGCCTGGCTTCACCGGCTCGTCTCGCAACAAGTCGGTGCTCAAGTATTTCTTGTTACTGTCGGAGAAGACGGTCGTAACCACCGCTGCCGGCCCCAGTTGGTTCTGGACCTTCACCGCACCGATGAAGTTCGCGCCGGAGGAAATCCCAACCGCCAGCCCGATGTGCGCAAGCTTCTGCGCCAGCAGGATGGCGTCGCCATCCGACGATTCGACGATGGCATCAAGCTCGTTGAGTTTGACGATGGCCGGGATGAACTCGTCCGAGATGCCCTGGATGCGATGGTGCCCCACCTTGTGACCCGTTGACATCGTGGGTGATTCCGCCGACTCCAGCGGGTGAATCCGCACATCCGGCTTCTGTGATCGCAGGAATCGTCCGACGCCCATCACCGTGCCGCCCGTGCCCACGCCGGCGACGAACGCGTCGGGCGTAAGGCCTTCGAGCTGCAACTGTCCCCAGATCTCTGGCCCCGTCGTCATCATGTGCGCCTCGACGTTGGCCTCGTTGGCAAACTGGCATGGCAGAAACACGTGTTTCTCGCGCGCCGCCAGCTCCTCCGACATCCGGATGCTGCCAAGAAAGCCCCCCTGGGTCCGACTGACCAGGACAATCGACGCGCCGAAGCTCGAAATCAGTGAGAGACGCTCCGCACTCATCCAATCGGGTATGAAGATCGTGACTGGATGCCCGAGCGCGCGGCCAATCGCGGAGAACGAGATGCCCGTGTTGCCGCTGGTGGCCTCGGCGATCATGTCGCCCGGGTGAATCGCGCCGTTCTCGTACGCACGCCGAAGCACGTGCAGCGCCATCCGATCCTTGATGCTGCCGGTGAGGTTCACCTGTTCGTACTTCGCGTACAGCACGCGCGGCGCCCCGCGGTAGGTAAAGTCGATGGCGAGCAACGGTGTATTGCCGATGATTCGTTCGAGCGCGTTGAACTTCTTGAGCATCGCCGGGGCAAGTGTTGTGGTGGTCAGCATGTGTGCGTCGGAAATGAATCGGGGCGGCCAGGGGGACGCTGCCGCAATCAGCGCGGCGCCCAGATCTTATAACGAACTGCCGTTGAGACACACGCGGGCGCGATGAATCCTCGCCTGACAAGAAGGCTTGCCAGAGTTCTGGTGGAGCCCCGGGCCTTCAGACCCGGGGTGGCCGAAGGTACCGAAGGACTGCTCGGATCCCGCCCGTCCGCCTGTGTGTACGTGTGGCGTCGGGTCTGAAGACCCGGCCTCCATTCGGACAGACCCGCGATCAGCGCATTGCGAACCGGTGAGGCGTTCTGGTACTATTTGTTGTTCGTCATTCGTGCGTGGTGCACGCCGTGGCGTACTCGCCTTCCAAGTCGTCCCCATCGTCCAGGGGTTAGGACGTGGCCCTTTCAAGGCCGAAACCCGGGTTCGAATCCCGGTGGGGACGCCATCGATTTTGCACTCACGGAAGTCTACGGAATTGTGATGGTCGCCTGATCGGTATGGCGCGAACGAACATCCATCTGAACCGCTGGATCGAGCGGAAGGCGCCGTCCAAGGCGGACCGCCCCGAGGCGCCCGCGAAGGCGAAACCCGCGCCCGCCCCGCTCAAGGCCGACGACGCCCACTCGAAAGTCTAGGTGCCGGGCGACTACCTGGATAGAAACTCAGCAATCTTCAGTGCGAGAAGGTGGCCTCCGCCCGCCTCTAGCACGTGGCGAATCGACTGGAGGCAGTCCGCGACGATTGAACGCTTGGGCGTCGGGTTTGATAGTTGCGCGGCGATCGTGTTGACATCGCTCTCGACCGACTGTCGACCATCGCCTGGTAGATCGAGGTGACTGAGGGCTGTCCGGATCTCACTCAGGAGTGCCTGAACAGCCGGCGCATCAGAAGCGCCCATCGTGAACGTCTGCACGCTGTCTCTGCTTCCCTGCTGGATCTGCGAGTGCTCCATCCGTTCGACGTTGATGATGTTGACTGGTGGGAAGTACGTCGTCGCCGTGCCCGGCTCAGACACGGCGCGTTCGTACTCGCAAATACCTTCGTGAGTAATCCCCATGTTGTGGCCGAACGCCACACATTCGATAAGGCGTTCCGCGGTCAGATACTGGACGACGGCTTCCAGGCGGTCGTCGGTCCAACCGAGCTCGGAGCCGATTTCCCTCTCGTCGATCGCCTCGTCTGAGGCACCATCGGTCCGATTGTAGATGGCCTCGAGGAACGCAAATCGGTCCGCTTTCTTCCTGTCAATCGGCTCCATGATTCCTCCTGGCGGCTCCCCGCAGAGTGGGGGCGTTTCTTGAGTAGGGGGCAGGTACATCTTCCCGCGGGCAAACCGGTCGTGTACGCCCTACTAGCCAGCGCTTCCCGCGCCCTTGGAGCCTACCCAGTCGTCGGTCCGCCCAGCGTCCGATAACTTTCCATTCTCAGCCTCAACGACAGCGACGCGCGCCCGGGCCGCTCAGCGCCCCGTAGAAGCGTCGAGCGATCGAAGGGCTCTATTCATCGACCCGCGTCAGAAGTCTCGCCAGCCGACAGGAGCGTGTCAGCGCGGGGGTGTTTCGGTGAATCCTGCGCCAGTGGGTTATCGAGGAAGCCGGGCGAGTCGTCCAGTAGCAGCCAGGCGCCGAGGGGATTCGCGTCGGTGATGCCGAACCGCCCCGAGTCGTTCTCTGTGTCCGCACCGCGGAGCCGCGCTTGGTCGAGTCGCAGATTGAGGCGACGCGCGATGCGTGCCTCAATCGCCGGCGCCGCCTGATCGTCCTTGGCGTCGTCGCGCCGTTCCCAGTCCGGACGCAGGCCAACGAGCTCGCCCTTCGTCTTCGACCAGGGACTCACAAACCCCATCATTCCCCCGTGCCACACGACTTCGAAGTTCGGCATCGGTCTCATCTCCGAGCGGCATTATCGCACCGGTGCCAGCGCGACAGTGAGAACGAGATTGACTGTTCCCACCGCCGGTCGCTTCTGCTGGCGCTACTATGTGCCGTGCGGGAAGTCTGACCGCGAGTGCCCCTGCGAGGAGGTGGCCGGTGAGGGTTTCAACGCGCCTGATAGCGGTAGCTGCGGCGGTTCTTGTTCTGGCCGGGGCTTTTGGCCTCCGAGCGGCGTTGCTGGAACAGGAAAGGGACCGGGTGCAGCAAGAGAAATACCAGAAGATGCGGGACGACTTGGCGTTTTCTCAAGCGCTCGATCGCATAGCAGAGGAGGATGCAATCAGGGCGGGCAGGCAGCGACGCGTCCCGGCGCTCGTCGAGAGGACGCCCGATACATTGTCGATGCCATGCACTCCAGCGGCGTGGGTTCAAGTTGTTGGAGAGAGCAGCGTCGTGAGCATCGGTGTCGGATTGACCGCGAGCGTGTTCCTGCTCCTGCGTCGACTGGTGAGGCGATTTGCGTGGTGGCGCATCTTGACCGGGGCGGCTCTCGCGCTGGCTTTCGTCTTCCTGTGGTGCGCCGCCGCCGAGACCAAGGTGGGCCCGTTCTCGCACGCCCAATGGCGCCTGCTCGGCTGCGTCGCGATGCTGGCCGCTGGCGGGTTGGCCTGGCGGGCCAGGTGGAAGTGACCGAGCGCGCCGGATATGCACTTCACAAAGGCAGGAGCGCCGCCCGGGCAACGGGCGAACCAGAAGAGCACCCTGATTCCGGTAGACGCGGCGGTCGCCGGCAACCCGCGTGAATCGCGGTCACAATAGGGTGTTGACACGCGTATGCGTTTAGAATACAATCTCATATATGCCGCCTACCCGAACAGTTACCACAATCCGACTCGACGAGGAGCTGCTCGAGGGACTACAGCTCGTCCACAAGCGCGATGGGGTTCCGCCCTCTGAGCAGGTGCGGCGAGCGATTCGAATGTGGCTGGAGTCGAAAGGTGTCATGAAGTCGGAGCGCCCGCGGGCTGTCACCCGCAAGCGCCCCTAAACCGTCAACCTGCGATACCAGGCCGACGATCTGCTGGCTATTCTACCAGCGTCCCGCCGGCCTCCGACCCTGGAGGCACCGATGAAGCAGAACCAGTCTACACGGAAGGCGCCGGTCGCGCGAAAGCGCCCGTCGGTCGACGCGTTGGTCGATCGCGTTCTACAGAAGGCGCTCACGTACAGCAACCTCACCGAACTGGCGGAACTCGAGTTTGAGGCCGTCGAACAGCACTGCCTCGCCATCCGGGACGCGGCGTCGGCGAAGGCCGGGCAGCTCACGAGCAAGCATGCCAACGCGCTGGAGCACCGGCTGAGGGATGCCCTGGGCTCGGACGAACTGCGGGGCGTATTCGTCAGCTATCAGATGACCCAAGCGGAAGTGAAGTTCGCCGGAGAAGACGCGGCGTACGCGATTGGCCTGGCGGTCGGGCGCTGTGTCGCGGCGGGCGGTGCCCGATGAGCGCTAGTGTCCTTCGTTTCCCAGCCCTCGAAGACCGCGCCCGCATCGTTGCCGCGCGAGCCTCTGGAAGCGCGTTGGGGCTGTCGCCAACGGAGGCGGGGCTTGTCGCGCAGTTCCGTGCTCTGCCGGCACACGTCCAGCCCCTGATGGTCAACGTAATGCTGGAGACGTTCGACAAGTTCATGTGCGAGCCGGCCCCTCCGCCCGCTCTCAGTTGGGACGAGCCGTACCGCGAGTCGCAGAGGCAGGCGGTTGAAGCCTTGCGCCAGCGCCACCACCCGACCCCGCAGACCCCCGTTCCCGGTCCAGACTCGCCCGATGGAGTGTCCGCCCGTGCGTTAGCTCGACTTCACGCCGTGGGCCTGTTCACACTGGGGGACCTTGCGCGCTTCAGGAAACACGAACTTGGGCGCTCCGTGAAGTATCTCAACATGAACGCCGCCGACAAGCTGGAGCGGTGGTTCCAGGCGGCCGGGCTCACGTGGCGCGACGACACGGTTTCGAGCGAAGCGAAAGGCGGCGCGTCATGAACACCGCTCCCGCCCTCGCTGTCCCACGGCCGGAGCTCCTGTCGCCGGCGCTGATGTTCGGCGACCAGCGCCAGCGCAACGCGCGCAGCATCCTGGAGGCCTGGCGGGCCGGCAAGTCGCCCCACACGATGCGAAGCTACGAGCACGACCTTGAGGCCTTCGCCCGGTTCCTCTCGGCGGGCCTGGACATCGCCCCGTCGCTCACGGTCGAGGCTGCGCTCGATCGACTCTTCCAACAGGACAGCGCGAGCGCGCACGGGATCGTTCTGAATTTCCGCGGGTCGCTCCTGGCTGCCAACCTCGCGCCAGCAACGATCAACCGGGCGCTTGCAACTCTCCGCTCTGTCTCGAAACTCGCTCGCATGCTTGGCGTGGTTCAGGGCGGTTGGATCATCGAGGTTCCGGGCGTGAAGGCCGAACGTCGCCGCGACACGCGCGGGCCGGCGGTGGAGGACGTGAGACGGATGCTTGAGGCGACGGCCGCCGACACCGAGACGGAGACACGCGACCACGCGATCGTCGCGACGCTGTTCTGCTTGGGCCTCCGGGTTTCGGAACTGTGCGGACTCAATCTCGAAGAGACGGACCTCGCGCGAGGCACCACCTGGATCCGCGGTAAGGGTCGACGCGAGCGCGAGCTCGTGCCCCTGCCAGAGACCGTCGTCGCGGCGCTGCGCCGGTATCTGGCGCACCGCGGCGCCGTTGGCCAGGGGCCGCTGTTTCTCAGCCGATCGCATCGGCCCGGGATCGGCGGCACTAAGAGGCTCCACGCGCGATCGGTGCTGCGCCTGGTCACTGACCTTGGGGAGCGCGTCGGCGTGCGCGTGTGGTGTCACGCGCTGAGGCACACAGCGATTACAACGGCCGTCGCACGCGGCGCTGCGGCCGGTCTTCGCCTTGACCAGGTGCGCGCCTACAGCCGACACAAGACGGTCGCCACGTTGATCGGGTATGTCGACGAACACGACCGGGCCGGCGTTCAACGGCAGATTACCGACGTCGTCGCGGCGGCGCTTGCGGCGGCGTGAAGGTTGAGACGGAGAACGGCGCCTATCGGTCCCACGGTGACGCCGCGAAGAATGGCGAGGCAGTAAATGAACCCGATCGCGCCGCTCTACTACACGCCGCAGGAGGCCGCGCTCGTGCTGGGCGTGCCAGTGCGGACCATCTACTCGATGATCGCCTCCGGGCGGTTGGCCGTGAAGCGCATCGGCAAGACCGGGCGCACCTACCGTATTCCACGTCGGGACGTGGATCCGCCCGAGACGATGCGATTTCGGAAGGGAACATGAGCCACGGCGCGCCCGTCGCCCGAGAGGGAAACACGTGACAGAGCATGCCATCCAGATCCGAGCAATGGAACTGCGCGATCGCCTGGCGCCCCTCCTGGACGGCCGGGTGTTCCACATGACGCCAGGCGATCGTCTGCCAGTCATTCGACAGGATGGGCGGATTCGAGCGAACCACGATGGGGCCCTCGGTAACACGTATCCACAATCGAGGCTCAGTGTCGGGCGAAGGAGGGGCTACGTCTGCCTCTTCGATTTCAGGGGCCAGTCGGAAACGGCCATTCAGAGGGGTCTCGGCTGCTTCTTGCCGAGAGGGGACACGATCGCCGTTCTCTTCGTCGCGCCAGCGGTGTACCCGCAACTCGTCCTATGGAACGATATCCGGTCAATCGATCTGGTGCCGTTTCGAATTCCGGAGGTCGAATGTTGGTTTCCGACTGACCTCCCCTTTTCAGCGATCGAGGAGTCCCTTCTCGTGACGGTGCTCCGAGAGCCGGATCCGCTCGCGGAGGCGTTGAAAGCGTCGAACGAGCCGACGCCGTCGAAGTAGAATTCACTCGCCGCCTAGCGCCGGCCTCATGAACCGGCGCGAACGCCAGTCCCTCGCTGGTCGGCGGCGACTTTTCTTCCCGAGGGAGCATCAGGCGAGGGCACGATGATTATCGGCAGCAAACAACGGACGAAGCAGCACGGCGTCCCCGAGGATGCCGGCCCAGGCATCAAGACGCCCAGCCGGCGAGAGTGGCGGAAGCGACAAGCCGAGCTGCTTCGTCAGTATGGTTGGGCGCCCGATCAGCTATCGCCACAACCGACCCCAGCCCCCGTGGCGGCAAAACAACGCAACGCGGACGCTTGCGTGTCCGGCCCAAACGTGGAGTGCGCGGCCTGGCTGAAAGCCGAAATGAAGCAGCGGAAATTCAACAAGCGCTCCCTGTCTGATGCGGGCGGCCCGGACCCGAAGACTACCAGCAAGATCCTCGACGGCCAGCCGGTGAGCGAAGACGTGCGCGACAAGGTAGCCGACGCCCTCTCGAAAAAAGGGTCCAGAGTCACCGTGCGCGACGTTCCGACCAAGTAGTCGCGGCCCGTCCTCTCCCAATACCTTCCCGACTTTCCGCACTTTCCCGACTGCGGAAAGTCGGGAATCGCCTTCCAGTCATCTAGCCACATCTCTACGCTTTAGGTGTTTTGAATCCATCTGGATTCATTGGAGGCCCGAAGCGATGAGCAAGATTCTGCGGCTGCCGGAAGTTATCGAGATCACGCAGCGGCGACGCTCGACCATCTACGCCGACATCAAGGCGGGGCGGTTCCCGAAACCACTGCCACTCGGCCCGCGGGCTCGAGGTTGGCTCGCAGACGACATCGAAAAGTGGATCCGCTCGTGCGCGGAGTCGCGACAGGGCGCAGCGTGAACCAGGGCTGAAGACGGCAACGCCCGGCACGTGGCAAGCGGCCGGGCGTGGAAGGGGGCACCGATGGACACGACAAGTTTAGCACAGCGTCGACTGGAGCTTGCGCTCGAGAACGAAATCGATGCAGAGACCGCACTTCACGACCGATCGGCCGCAGTGATGCGCGACCTGTCGTCTCTCCGAGCGGCGAAGGCCGCGCTGGCGTCGGCCCGCGTCACGCTCGCAGCGGCGGTTGACGCAGCGAAAAGTGAAGCCGCCTGATGGAGACTGCGCTGGCGACCACCCCGCTCGATCGTTTCCTGGCCGCACTCCCGCGGCCGGCGCAACAGAACGGCGGCGGATGGATGGCCCGATGCCCGGCGCACGAAGATGATCGCGCGTCGCTCTCCATCACGACAGGCGACGACGGCCGCGTGCTGCTCAAGTGTCACGCGGGTTGCCAGGCGGCCGCGATCACCGCGGCGATGAGTCTGGAACTGCGCGATCTGTTCCCTCCTCGTGACCAACACGACTCCGAGCTGACGTACGACTACCGCGACGAGACGGGCGCGGTGCTGTTTCAGGTCGTGCGTTTTCCGAACAAGCAATTCCGTCAACGCCGCCCAGACGGCCGCGGCGGGTGGAGCTGGTCGCTCAATGGCGTGCGCCGCGTGCCGTACCGTCTGCCAGACCTCAAGGGCCGTGAAGCAATCTTCATCGCCGAGGGCGAGAAGGACGTCGAGAACCTCTGGCGCGTGGGCCTGCCGGCGACGACGAACGCGGGCGGCGCCGGGAAGTGGGCACCGGAGTATTCGACGCTACTGAAGGCGTTGGGCTGTCAACGCGTCGCGATCTTTCCCGACAACGATGCGCCTGGCGATGCGCACGCGCGCGCCGTGGCTCGGAGCTGTCACGACGCCGGCCTGTTCACGAAGATCGTGCCCCTTGCCGGCCTCGAACAGAAAGGCGACGTCAGCGATTGGCTGCGCTCGCACACGAAGGCGGAGCTGCTCGAGGCGATCCGAGTGGCCCCGCCGTTCAATCCGGGCCAGCTCGCCGCGGCGCCACTGAAGTTCGAGCTTACGACGCTCGCCGATCTGCTCAACGAACCGGACGAGGCGGCGGATTGGCTCATCGAAGAGCGAATGCCTTCCGGCGGCGTGATACTCCTCGCTGGCCGTCCAAAGGCCGGTAAGTCGACGTTGGCGCGGGACCTGGCCTTTGCGGTCGCCAGCGGGGAGAAGTGGCTCGGGGGCTGGCGTACGCATCGCTGCGCGGTGTGGTATCTCGCACTCGAAGACAAACGCAGCGAGGTCCGAAAGCACTTTCGAGCGATGGGCGCCACCGGCTGCGAACCGATTCGCATCTTCGCCGGCCAGGCACCGAACGAGATCCTGCCCGCGTTGCACGTGCTCGCGGCAACCGAACAGCCAGGGCTCATCGTGGTCGACACGCTACAGCGGCTCATCCGGGCGCGTGACTTCTCCGACTACGCCGACGTCACGTCACGCTTCGAGCCCCTGCTTCGGCTGTCTCGCGAGACCGGCGCGACGCTGCTGCTCTTGACCCATGCCAGCACGCACACCGATCGCTCGGGCCTCGATGCGGTGCTGGGCTCAACGGCCCTCACCGGTTCCGCCGACAACGTCTTCGTGCTGCAACGCTCGGACAAGTATCGGACCCTCTCCAGCGTGCAACGCGTCGGCCACGACCTCGAGCCCGTCGTGCTCGTGCTGGACGAATCGACCGGGCGCGTGACGGTGGCCGGAACCAAGCGGAACGTCGACGACCGGGAGCTCGGGGAGCGCCTACTTGTAACCCTCGAAGGCGAAGCCGAGCCCGTCGCTGAAAAGTGGTTCGACTCTCACGTCGAAGGCCGCAACCAGGACAAGGGCCGCGTGCTGCGGCGCCTGGTCGGGATGGGCCGCGTCGTGCGCTCTGGCGCCGGCGGCCATCGAGACCCCTACCGCTACCAGTTGAGTCCCGAAGGCTCAGGACCCCGCAACTCGGCACTTTCATCCGAAACAGCGAAAAGTGCGGGAACCTCACTCGGACCCGATTTTACCGATGGGAATCTCGATTTCAGGGATGAGGTTCCCGAGGTTCCTATAAGGAATACCGGGAACCTGATCTCTGAAGAGCCTGTACTTACTCCTCAAAGGGCTTCTGACCTCGATACCGAGTGCTTGCAGGTTCCCGAGGTTCCGGAGGTTCCCGACTCTTCTGGAAACTGCGGTTCAGCCACGCTCCAAGCATCAAACGGACCCGATGAAATGGGCTCCGACTTAGGTTCCCGGGAACCGCCCTATCCCCCCGAGTGGGACATCGAGGAGAGCGCACGATGACCGAGAGCGAGCTACGACAGTACGGCGCTGCCTTGCGGGAGCGGCTGAGTATTGTTGCGGGCATGGACGTCGCCACGCTCAGTAACGGCGTCCGGGTCGTTCATTGCCCCGGCTGCCACGCCGAAGAATCGTTCGCGCCGCGCGAGGCGGCGTTCCTCTGTGACACGCGCGTGCCCGGAACCGACTTCCCGCCGTTTATGCACAACGACGCCGGGTGTCCGGTGCTCCGCAAGATTCGATCGGCGAGCGAGGCGTTTGTCGCAACGACAGAGGTGTACGCATGAAAGGCGGACGGAGATGGGCGGTTCGACCGGTTGTGGCGGAGAAGGTGCGTTCCCGGTCCCAACGGCCGGCGGCTCCTGCCCGGACGAGTCGCCCCCTGCTTGAACGTCAACGGCGCTTTGTTGAAATCCTCATGGGTGCCGCGTGCGGCAACGCGACGAAGGCGGCGCGGATGGCCGGCTACGCGGAGACGACCGCTGAGAAGCAGGCTAGCCGCTTGTTGGGAAATGTAGGGATCCGGCGGGCGATCGACGAACGGGCGAAGAGCGACCCGATCGTCTGGACCCGCGAGCAACGGCAACGATTCTGGACGACTATCGCGAGCGGCGCCGCGGGCTACGACGACGCGGACCTGCGCGATAGGTTGAAGGCTTCCGAGATGCTCGGCCGCAGCCAGGCCGACTTCGTCGACACCGTCAAGCACACGGGCACCGTCACGCTCGAGCAGGCGCTCGGGGCTTCGCGAAAGTCGGAGGCGCCCCGTGGTTGACCTGGTCACGATGGGCGCGACGCTCCGACGCTGGCGCGAGAACATCCTCGCGTTCGTGACCGAGGAGTTGCACGTCGAGCCCGACACTTGGCAGCGAGACGCGCTCGAAGCGTTTGCCAGCCCGGACCCGTCGAAGCGCCGGATCAGCCTCCAGGCGTGCGTAGGACCAGGCAAGAGCAGCGTTCTCGCCTGGTGCGCGTTGCACTTCCTCGGCACACAAGGCGAACCAGGAGAACACCCGAAGGGCGCCGCGGTCGCGGTGACCGGCGACAACCTGCGCGACAACCTCTGGGCCGAGCTCTCGAAGTGGATGAGCCGCAGCATCTACCTCTCAACCGCCTTCACCTGGACGGCCTCGCGCATCTTCGCGAACGACCATCCTGAAACGTGGTTCCTCTCCGCCCGCTCCTGGCCGAAGACGGGCAACGCCGACGAGCAGGGGAAGACGCTTTCCGGCCTTCACTCGAAGTACGTGCTTGCCCTCATCGACGAGTCTGGGGTGATCCCGCTGACGGTCCTTCGAGCTGCCGAGCAGGCTCTCTCTAACTGCACGTTCGGCAAGATCGTCCAGGCCGGCAATCCGATCAGCACGGACGGGATGCTCTACGCTGCAGCCGCGCAGCTCCGGCACCTATGGTACGTCCTCGTCGTCACTGGCGACCCCGACGATCCGAAGCGGGCCCCGAGAGTCGACATCGAGTGGGCGAAGCAGCAGATTGAAACGTACGGCCGGGACAATGCGTGGGTGGCAAGCTACATCCTCGGGAAGTTCCCGGCGCAGTCGTTCAACAGCCTTCTGAGCGTCGAAGAGGTTCAGGCCGCGATGGGGCGTCACGTCCGAGAGGACGCCTACACCTGGAGCCAAAAGCGCCTCGGCGTAGACGTCGCGCGCTTTGGTGACGACCGAACGGTCATCTTCCCGCGCCAGGGGCTCGCCGCGTTCAAGCCCGTGGTGATGCGGGCCGCGCGGACCACCAACATCGCCGCCCGCGTCGCGAAGGGGATCGCCAAGTGGGGCGCCGAGCTGACGACCGTTGACGACACTGGGACGTGGGGAGCTGGGGTCATTGACAATCTGCTGGCCGCCGGCGAGTCCGTGCTCGGGATCGTCTTCTCAGACCAGGCGCTCAACCCGCGATACCGCAACCGTCGCGCGGAAATGTGGTTCGAGATGGCCGAGTGGGTGAAACGCGGCGGGGGCCTCCCGAACATCCCCGAGATGGTTGCCGAGCTCACGCAACCTACCTACACGTTCGCCAACGGCAAGTTCCTGATCGAGGAGAAGGACCAGATCAAGAAGCGGCTCGGCCGCTCCCCCGACCTGGCCGACGCGCTCGCACTCACGTTCGCCTTCCCCGATCAGCCGGCGTCGCTCTCCGGTGGCTTCGATCGGCAGTCGGTTGGGCACGTGAAACATGAATTTGACCCCTACGCGGAGGCACAACGATGAGCCTGCGTGTCCGAGTGTTGCATCGCGGGTGCTACGGGAACAGCCTCCGTCGCGAGAGCGACATCTTCACGCTCGCGCGTGAGGAGCACTTCTCGGCCCGATGGATGGTGCGCGTGTCCGAGGACATCCCGGAACATCGGGCGAGTGCACAGCAGTCGCTGAACGCCGAGCTCGGGAAGATGAGCCCGTTGGGGTCGGCGCGGCGAGTCTTGATTCCGGTCGACCCCGGCGAAGACGCGGGCGTGATTCACGACTTCAACCCGTTCGAAACCAGCGAGAGCTGCCATGGCTGAGAACGCCTGTTATCCGTCTGAAGCGAAACCGACAGGAGCGACCGTGCAAACGATTCACAGGAAGGGGCCCCCGCCACCGCCGGAACCAGAGCCGGAGCGGCGGCCCGCTTGGATGGTGAGGTTGCTTGGCGTGTCGTCGGCTCCAGCAGCCACGGGACCGGACGCCCTCCCCGACGTGGCGGGAACGCCCCCCAGCCTGCCGGCAGCCACAGAGACGCCGACGAACACGGAACCCGAGACGAGTGCAGCGACCGCCCCGCGGGTGCTGTTCGGAACGTAGGTCGAAAGGAACCGAGATGCCCACCGTACGATCGTACCAACGACAAGTCGGACTGGCCCCTCTCCCCGGCGCGCGGCTCACAGCCGCCGAGACGCCGGAGTCGGAAGGCGCCGGCGTGGCACTCGCGAAGGGCAAACTCGACGTGGCCACCGCGCAGGGCGCAGAGGTCAAGGCGCTCGGTCAGGCGCAGACGTTCGGCGCGATCGCGGGCGTCGCGGGCAAGGTGGCGAACATTGGCGCGTCGGTCTACGCGGACATCGTCGCGAAGGCGCGGAAGGAGGCGAACGAGACCGCGCTGCTCGGGGCGAAGAACCAGCTCGACGCCTGGAAAAGCGCGGCGCTCTATGACGAACAGAAGGGCGCTCTCAGGGTCAAGGGAGCGGATGCGCTCGGGCTCCACGAGAAGGTCATGTCGGCCTTCAACCAAACCGCGGACGCAATCGGCGGGAAACTCACGCCCGAACAGCGGCCCTACTTTGAGAACCTCCGATCGCAGGAGTGGAGCCGAATTGACCTTGAGGTCCAGCAGCACGCCGAGAGAGAGACCGAGTTAGTCAAGACGGGCGAGGTCGCCACCTTCCAAACGAACCGCGTGATCGAGGCGGTCCACTACGCGGCGAACCCCAAGGTCTTCCGGGCAAGCCTCGACGCGGGGCTCGCGTCCGTCGACGCCAACGCGTCGCTCTTTCGCATGGGACCGGAACAGGTCGCGGCGAGGAAGTTGGAGATGACCACGGCGGCACACATCGGGGCGATTCACAATCTCGTCGCGCAGGACCAGGACTCGTTGGCCGCAACTTGGTTCACGGCAGCGAAGGACGAGATCGCTCCCGACAAGTGGGACGAACTCCAAACGAAGATCACCGAGGCCACCACAACGCAGACGGCGCAGCGAGAGTCTGACCGGATCATCGCCTCTGATCTAGATATCGACGGGCAGCGCGCCGAAGCGAAGAAGCTCGACGGCAAGGTGCGCGATATGACGCTGCAGTACGTCGAGCACGACTGGAACGTCAAAAAGACCAAGGAACACGACCAGGCCGCAGCGCAGAGCTTGGACGCCTACAACGCGCTAGAGGCGTCGGGGTGGAATCTCCGCGTTGCCCATCATCTCCCCTACTGGACCCAACTCGATCCAGGCGTGCGGAACATGCTGGAGGAGAAAGCGGCTCGCAAGGCGAAGGGCGAGACCACCCAAACAGACCGCCGCACGTACGACGCCCTGATGAATCTGGCGGACAACAACCCTGACGGCTTCATTAGGGAAGACCTGTTGAAGTACCGTCTCGACGAAACCGACTACAAGCACCTGGCGTCGATCCGCTCCTCAATTAAGGCCGGCAACCGGCAGGCGGCCGACAAAGAACTGACGCCCTTCCTCACGCGGCAGGAAGTCGTCGACGCTACCCTGAGGCAATTCGGCGTCAACCCTAAAGCCAAAGAAGACACGCCGGAGGCGAAGGCCATCGCGCAGCTTCACCTCATGGTGGACCGGCGCGTCTCGGCTATGCAGACTCCCGCGGTGGACAAGGCCACTGGTGCGGCGCTTCCGGGCAAGAAGGCCAGCAACCAGGACATCCAGTCGATCGTGGACAACATCCTCTCCCAGAAGGCCACGGTTCCGGGTTCGTGGTGGGGGATCTTCGGTAGCGCGACAAGACCGCTGCTCGACGTGTCCATCGGCGACATTACGCCAGACGAGAAGAAGGCGCTCTCTGACGCGCTGGTCGCGAGGGGCAAGAGGCCCAGCGACGCGGCCATTCTCGACTTCTATAAGGAGTTCAAGCAGCGCCACCCAAACGAACCGATCGTCGCTGCGCCGCTACCGAAAGTGCCGGCCCCGAAGGCGGCGCCTGCGCCCACGACGACACAGGCGCCTGGTGGTGGAGCTATTGACTGGCTGAAGGGGACCGCGAAGGACGCGGCCGGCGCTGTGGTTGGTGCCGGTCAAGCGGCATGGGAGGGCATCGACGCCGGCGACCGTGTGGCCGCCGCGGCCGTCAAGAAGAACGCCGAGAGGAAAGCTGCTGAGGACAAGAAGAAAGCCGAAGCGAAGAAGTCCGGGGGGAAACAGTAGATGGCGATCAACCTCTACGACGCAACCCTCGAAGCTCTGGACGACCAAGAGCCGTCGCCACCAAAGAATCTCTTGCAGCAGACCCTCGATGAGATCACCGCTGACCACTCTCGGTCCTTGCGGGTCGCGACGATGCAGGCACGCGACACCACGCCAGATCGCGCAGTCCAGGTGCGACAGCTCTCCGGCACGTTAGGACTCCCACAAGACGTCGTCGAGCGGAACTTCGACTCGCTCTCGAAGCGGGCCGTTGTGGAGACCACGCCGTACGACGCGATGCTCCAGCAGACTCCGAAGCTGGCCGAGTGGGCATCCGATCCTCACAACGCGGCGATCGCCAAAGACGACATGGAGCGCCTCGGGTTCCTGGAGTGGATTGTCAAAGCGCCATCGGCCGCCTACGCGAAGACCACTCTTGAGAGCCGCGCGGCGCAGCTCCGCACACGGGAACTTCTCGGTGAGCCACTGACGCAACAGCAGTACTTCGAGATGGAGGAACTACAGAAGGCGGCACAGCAGATTGGCGCCGCGGGAGCGGGGGATTCGTGGTTCAAGGGAGCCGTCACAGGCGCGGGCAATCTCCTGGCGAACTTCGTCGAGGGTATGGTCACTGCGGCGCCAGAGGTGGCGATCGGCACCGGCGTCGGTGCGGTCGTCGGTGGCGTCGGTGGCGGGCTTGCGACCGGTGGTGCAGGTATCCTCCCCGGTCTTCGTGCCGGCGCCGCGCTCGGCGCCCGCGTGGGCGGGTTGGTCGGCGGCGCGAAGTACACCTTCCAGATCGAGGCGGGCAACGCCTACGACGAATACCGCACCTTCAAGGACGAGCTCGGTCGTCCGCTCGATCGCGAGACGGCTCGGGCCGCCGCGTTTGCTGCGGGCTCCATCAATGCCGTGCTCGAAGTGGGCGGCATCGAAATGTTCCTCCGAACCATCCCGGGCATCAAGGATCTCGGCAAGAAGGGCGTCCGCGAAGTGGTCAAAAGCGCGCTCCGGAATCCGACGATCCGCGCGCAGCTTGTGGCGGTCGCGAAGGACTACGGCAAGACGCTGACTGGCGAGTCGTTCATTGAAGCCGCTCAGCGTTACTCGACCATCCTGAGCGGGGAATTTGGCAAGGTGGCCGCCGGGCCGAACATTCCCCTCCGCACGCCTGGCGACATCGCCGGCGACGTGGCGCGCGAATTCGGCGGCGCCCTGCAGTCCTTCTCGCTCGGCCTGGCCATCATGCCGACGGTGGGTCTCGTGCACGACGCGCAGCGCGCGGTGCGAGCCACCCAAAACGAACACTTCTTCGCGGCACTCGGTGAGGGCGTGTCGCAGTCGAAGACGGTCCAGCGGATGCCCGAGGCCGCGCAGGCGTTCCTCGCGCAGGCGACGAAGGACGGCCCCGTCGAGACGCTGTACGCGCCCGTGGACACGTTCACGACCTACTGGCAGTCGAAGGGGTTGGACCCTGCGATCGTCGCGCAGGAGCTGACTGGCAAGGCCGATGCTCTTGAAGTCGCGCAGCGCACGGGTGAGGACCTGGCCATCCCCACCGCCGCGTATGCGGTGAAGGTGGCCGGCACTGAGCACAATGCGTTCTTCGCGCAGGAACTGCGGCTCGCTCCAGACGAGATGAACGCTCGTGAGGCGACAGCGTTCCGAGAGACCCTCACGCGGCAGATGGACGAGGCCAAACAGCGCCAGGCTGAAGGGGTCCAGGTGGCGGCGCCGTCCCAGACTGCGCCGATCCACGTGGCGATTCTTCAGCAACTCGAACAGGCCGGCGTGCCGAGCGAGACGGCGACCAACTACGCGACGCTGGTGGAGTCGGCGATCGGCACGATGGCCGAGCGGGCCGGCGTCAATCCGGTGGCGCTCTATAACCGGTATCGGCTTCGGGTGCAGCGTCCCGATCTGCAATCTGCTTCAGTGAACGAGACCGCCCCGGCAGTGGTCAGGCCCGCCGTTGTCGGCGACGCCGGCGCGGCTGCGACACCTCTCGTGGCTGCGCCGGCGTCCTCTCGGACCGCACCGGCCGTCTCAGGCATGGCGGTCGCGCAACCCACTACTCGTCTCGCGCCGGCGTCGGACGCTTCGCGGGCGCACCAGCCTGCCAGCGGGCAGGCGCGATCGGTCGTCGATGGCCTCCTCACACTATCGCAGGACCGCCGCGGCTCGATCACCTTCGGACCCGACCGCCAGGCGACCATCACGCTGCTCGAGCGGGCCGACCTCAGTTCGTTCCTCCACGAGGGTGGTCACTTCTTCCTCGAAGTCTTCAGCGATCTGGCCGACCAACTGCGCGCGCTCGACCCTGCCACGCTCACGGCCGAACAGCGCCAGCAGCTCGCCGACTACGACGCCACGCTGAAGTTTCTGGGTATTGAGAACCGAGCTGGCCTGAGCACCGACCAGCATGAGACGTTCGCTCGCGCGTTCGAATCCTACCTGATGGAAGGCAAGGCGCCGAGTGTCGCGCTCCGTTCCACGTTTGCCCGGTTCCGCGCTTGGCTCATCGGGATCTACCGGACGCTGGCCGGGTTGGGCGTGAAACTGTCCGACGACGTACGCGGCGTGTTCGACCGGATACTGACGAGCGACCAGGCCATTGCCGAAGCGGAGGCCGCCGGCAAGGTCGAGGCGATGTTCACGACGCCCGAGAGCGCCGGCATGGACGCCGCGACGTTCGGCCTCTACTCACAGACCGTCGCCGATGCCTCCCGGATCGCCCGCGAAACGCTCGAACGCCAGGCGCTGACCGAAGTCCAGCGCGAGCAGACCGACCAGTGGAAGGCGCAGCGCGCCGAGATTGAACAGGCGGTCACGACGGAAGTCCACCAGGAACCGGTCTACGCGGCCCTGTGGGCGATTCGGAAGGGGACGCGTCCGGATGGTTCCGCGCTCGTCGAAGGCCAGCCAGCCGAGCCGCTACATCTGTCCCGCGCGATTCTGGTGGAACGCTACGGCGAAGCGCGGCTGAAGAGGCTGCCGCCGTTCACCTACGCCAAGGAGGGCGGGCTCGACCCCGACGTCGTCGCGGGGCAATTCGGGTTCTCGTCGGGCGACGAGATGCTGACGGCCATCAGCCAGGCGCCGGCGATGTCGAAGGCGATCGGGCAGGAGGCGAACCGGAGAATGTTGCAGCAGCATGGGTCGCTCCTCCTGGATGGCAGCCTCCACGAGAAAGCGCAAGCGGCCGTCGCGAACGAGTCACGCGAGCAGGTCGTCCGGCAGGAACTTCGCGCGCTGGCAAAACTGAAACGCATCGCCACGCCCTTTGAGCGCGCCGGCAAAGCGGCTGTTGCTGACGCCGAGACGGCACGCGCCTATGAACGCCGCTGGTTCGAAGCCGAAGCCAAACTCCGGATCGCCATCGCCGAGGGACGCAAGCAGACGGAGATCGACGAGCTGCAGGACGAGCTGCAGGCGGCTCGTGAGAAGACCCAGAGCGGACCGTCCGTCATCGATGCCGCGATTCCCCGTGCCGCCGACCTGCGGCAGATGGCAGTCGACCGGATCGCCCGCACGCGGATCCGCGACATCAATCCACAGGCCTTCTGGTCGGCCTCGCGGCGTTCTGCGCAGCTCGCGATCGACGCCGCGGCCAGACAGGACTTCGACGCGGCGATCGTCGCGAAGCAGCAGGAGTTACTGACGCTCGCGCTCTACCGCGAAGCGATGCGCGTCAAAGAAGACGTCCAAAAGCGGGTCGGGCGCGCGAAGGACCTGGCAAAGCCGGCTGCCCGAGAACGGCTGGGCAAGGCCGGCGAGTCGTATCTTGACCAGGTCGACGGGATTCTCGACCGCTACGAATTCGCGCCAGTGTCGAGAACGGCACTCGACCGCCGGGCTTCGCTGCGGAAGTGGGTCGCGGCGCAGGAGGCTGACGGGATCCCGGTGGATCTGCCCGAGCAACTGCTCGAGGAAACGCGACGCGTCAACTGGCAGGAACTCACCGTCGAGGAACTCGTCGGCGTTACCGACGGGCTGCAACAAATCATGCACCTGGCTCGCCTGAAGAACCGACTTCTGAAACTCCAACAGGGCCGCGCGCTCGACACCGCCGCCACCGCGATCGATCAGTCCATCCGTGCCAACACGCCAGCCAAGGCCCTCCCGTTGGAGTTTGGCCCGCGCGAAGAGCGTCGACGCTCGATTGCGGATGTGTTCGCGAGCCTCGCCAAGATTTCCCTGCTCTCACGTGCGCTCGACGGTTACAAGGACGGCGGAGAGATGTGGTCGTCGTTCGTAATGCCCCTCAACCAGGCGGCCGACTGGGAACAAACGCGCAAGGGGAAGGCCGGCGAAGCGTACTGGGCCATCCTGCGATCGCACTACGCGCCGATGGAGTATGCGCACTTCGGGCGGAAGACCTTCATCCGAGCCATCAACGCCAGTCTGACCACGGAAGCCCGGCTCGCGGTCGCCCTGAACTGGGGCAACCAGACGAGTCGTGACCGCATCCTCTCCGATCCGAGCCGGCGCTGGACCGAGCCGCAAGTCGAAGCGATTCTCGACACGCTCGACGAACGTGACTGGCGATTTGTGCAAGCGACGTGGGATTTCCTCGACACGTTCTGGCCTGAGATTGCGGCCAAACAGGAGCGCGTCACTGGAGTGGCTCCCGAGAAAGTGGCTGCGGAGCCGGTCTCAACGAAGTTCGGGGTAATGCCCGGCGGCTACTACCCGCTGGCGTACGACGCTCGGCTCTCGCCTCGCGCCGCGCGACTCGCCGAAGCCGAAACGGGAAAGACCTTACTCCAAGCGGCGTACGTGAGTAGCACCACGAGGCGCGGCCACGTCGAGACGCGCGTCTCACATCTCGAACGCCCGGTCCGACTGGATCTGGGCGTGGCGTTCGGCCACCTCGACCAGGTCATTCACGATCTGGCCTACCACGAGACCCTAATCGACCTCTCCCGACTCCTTCGCGACAAGCGCGTCGCTGAGGCGATTTACGAGACGCGCGGCGACGCGGTCTATCACCAGTTTACCGAGATGCTCAAGGACGCGGCCACTGGGACGGCACCAGCCACGAATCGCATGGACAAGGCCGCGAACTGGATGCGCACGGGCACGCAGATCAGCCTGCTCGGGTTCAATTTCTGGACGGCCCTGCAGCAACCGCTCGGGATGTTCAACGGCATGGCGCGTGTCGGCCCGGTCTGGGTGATGCGCGGGCTCGGCCGGTGGCTGCGCGACGCGGCGCACATGGAAGCGACGACGACTTGGATCGCGGAGGTGTCGCCGCTCATGCGCGACCGCGTGACGAACGCCACGCAGGACATCAGCGAGCTCCGCTCCGCGCTCCGGCAACCAGGCGGCTGGTTCGATGCGCTCGTGCGCGAGGTCTCGCGGGGCCGGATGTCCACGGCGCAACTCGCGGACGTCTACCTCTGGCACATCGGCATGGCGCAGCGCGTCGCCGACGTGCCGACGTGGCTCGGGCAGTACATGAAAGCGATGGCCGAGCCGACGGAGGGCCTGACCACGCCGGCCGAGCACGAGGCCCGCGCGATCGCGCTCGCCGACCAGGTGGTGCGGGACTTCCAGGGCACCTGGCAGGTTCAGGATCTGGCGCATGTCCAGCGCGGCGGGCCAGTGGCGCGGCTGTTTATGGTGTTCTATTCGTACGGCAACGTCGTCTTCAACAGCACCGCCGAGATCGTGGGGCGTACGAACTTCCGTAAACCCGGCGACGTCGCCTCGATGCTCGGCGGGCTCTCGCTGCTCTATCTGATGCCCGCGATGGCGACGGTCGCGCTGGGGCAACTGGTCGGCCGGAAGCCGCCCTCAGACGAACCCGACAAGTGGGTGAAACAGATCGCGCAAGAGTCGATCGGCACCGCCATGAACAGCGTGGTGTTCCTCCGCGAACTCGGCCAACTCGCGCAGGACGGCACGCGTGGGTACGCGGGCCCGGCCGGGATGCGGATGATCCAGGCGGTCTACGGACTCGGTCAGCAAGTGAAGCAGGGCGAATTCGACGAGGGCCTGTGGAAGGCGGTGAACAGCACCGCCGGGATCCTGTTCAGGTATCCCGCGTTGCAGGTTCAGCGGAGCATCGATGGCGTCGTGGCCTTGTCGGAAGGCACGACCAGCAACCCGATGGCGCTGGTCTCGGGGAAGCCGCTGAAGAAGTAGGACCCGCGCCTCTCGTGGGCGCAAAGAGCGCATCAGAAACACCGAGTCTGAAGATTACCCGTGTCGAGCCAAACCGCCGTATCATCGTGCGCGCAACCGCCGGATCTCGCCGAGGTCCTGACGGAAGCGCTCGCCCGCGCGCTTGTGTCGCGGTACCGGCGAACGCACGACATCGGCAACCCTCCACGCGCGCAGCGAGACCGAGCGCTGCAGGCGCCGCCAACGGAGAGCCATGATCGGGGCCATCTACGCCCGGAAGAGCACTGAGCAGGCCGGCGTCGCCGACGAGCAGAAGTCGGTCACGCGCCAGGTCGAACGAGCCCGCGCCTACGCGCACCGAAAAGGTTGGACCGTCGCCGACGCCTGTGTGTTCGTCGACGATGGGATCAGCGGCGCCGAATTCGCGGGCCGTCCTGGGTTCCTTCGGTTGATGAACGCGCTCAAGCCGCGGTCGCCCTTCCAGATCCTCATCATGTCGGAGGAGTCGCGCCTCGGGCGCGAAGCGATCGAAACCGCGTACGCCCTGAAGCAGATCATCAGCGCCGGCGTGCGCGTGTTCTTCTACCTCGAAGACCGGGAACGCACGCTCGACACGCCCACCGACAAGATTATGTTGAGCCTCACCGCGTTCGCAGACGAGCTCGAGCGCGAGAAGGCGCGACAGCGGACCTACGACGCGATGGCACGGAAGGCTCAGGCGGGCCACGTCACGGGCGGTCGGGTGTTCGGTTACGACAACGTCCCGGTGATGCTGCCAGGGGCGGACGGGCAATCGTGCAAATCGCACGTCGAGCGCCGCGTCAACGAGGCGGAGGCGGGCATCATCCGCCGGATCTTCGAGCTCGCCGCGGCCGGCTACGGGAAGAAGCGGATCGCGAAGACTCTCAACGACGAAGGGGCGCCGTGCCCGCGCGCCCAACAGGGCCGGCCCACCTCCTGGTCGCCGTCGTCGGTGTTCGAAGCCCTGGCCCGTCCGCTCTACCGCGGCGAGATTGTCTGGAACGCGACGAAGAAGCGGGACCAGTGGGGCCGTCGGCACCAGGCGCCGCGACCAGAGGCCGAGTGGATGCGACTGCCGGCGGAACACCTGCGGATCATCGACGCCGCCCTGTGGCGTGCCGCACAGGGCCGTCTGACCGAGTCCCGAGACGCGTATCTCTCGAACACCGGCGGAAGCGCCTGGGGCCGGCCGGTAGGCCGCAAGCCGAAATACCTGCTGAGCGGGTTCGGCACGTGCTCCGCGTGCGGCGGTTCACTCTACGTCCGCAGTCGCCCTGACGGACCGCATCGGGCCTTCTCCTACGGCTGTTCGAGCTATCACCTGCGCGGTCGGACGGTCTGCGAGAACTGCTTCGAGATGCCGATGGAACTCGCCAACCGGACGGTGCTCGGCACGCTCCGCAACGAGCTGCTGCAGCCGGCCATCGCCCGGGCGGCCGTCGAGCGGGCACTCGCCTATCTGCGACCGTCAAGCGAGAACGGGAACCTTGACAACCTCCGGTCAGACCTGGCCGGGCTCGACGGTGAGCTTGGACGGCTGAGCGGGGCGATCGCAGCTGGCGGGGAATTGCCGACGTTGCTGTCAGCCATCCAGGAGCGCGAGCGACGGCGGGCGGCCGTGGCTACACGGCTGCACTTAGCGGAAGCCTGGTCGAAGACCACCAGCCTGGACGCCAAGCGCCTCGAGCGCGAGCTACTGAGCGAGCTGGCCGACTGGCGGGGCCTGTTGGCGGACGATGCGGAAGCGGCCCGCCCGGTGCTCCAGCAGCTCCTGGTCGGGCGCTTAGCATTTACCCCGCTCGAAGCCGGGCTCCATGCGCCCGTAGAGTTTCGGGGAAAGGCGTCGATCGGCGGGTTATTGGCCGGCGTGGTTGGGGTGCAAAAAGGGACGTGTCCCGGTGGGGACGCCACAAGATGACAAGACCGTCCAGTAGCCCCTCGGCCTTGGCTGGGGCCTCCCATGCTTCGCTAGTTCGCGTGTGGCGGGAGACTGGAGGGAGCTTTACAGAACCTTCGTCCGTGTCGGCGTTGTGGGTTCCTTCCACTCGCCGCCCAGCCGATCCAGGTCCTGCACGTCGATCTGTGTCGCTTGTGAAACACGGAATCGTCCTGCGCGTCGGCCGCGGGTGTCATCTATCGAGTATGATGCGAGTACTCATTTTTCCCCAGAAAGGTAGCCATGTCATGAGGCAGTCGTTTGCAATGCTCTCGGCTGCTGTGCTCGTGTTGGCGATGACGGCGTGTGGAGGCGGCGGCGGTGGTGGTGGTGGGACGCCCCCAACAACGCCTTCGGTTGTGGTCACATCCGTCACAATTAGTGGATCGACGGACATGCTGAAGGTGAGGGAATCGGTCACCTTTACCGCGACGGCAACTCATTCCGACGGCTCCAACGCGGCCGTCACTCAGTGGTCGACGGACGCGGTCAGCGTGATGACCGTGGACGCGGTAACAGGGTCGGCGACCGGCGTGGCAGCCGGCAAGGCTACGCTCATCGCCAGCCATGACGGTGTGGTAGGGACTCGGCTCATCCGAGTGGTTCCTGACTATCAGGGCACGTGGTCAGGTTCTTACCGCGTTTCATCGTGCAGCGATACGGGAGATTACACGACGTTTGGGTGGTGCAACACAGTACGTGGGCAAGTGCTACCCCTCACGCTCTCGCTCAGTCAGACCCGCGACACGGTCAGCGGCACCATCACCATCTATGAATACACCGGCGCTACGTCGGGGCCGATAGCCGACAACGGCGTGATCACTCTGTCGGGCACGGCGGTGAACGGCAACGCGAGCATGACGATCACGAAGTGGAGCACAACCGCGGCTTCGCCGGGATTAATGACGGGATCGTTCTCAATCCGCAACACTTCGACCGACCTAAGCGGCAGTGCGGAGATGAATTGCGACATTACGACGATGCAGAAATCTGCGATGGATCCCGGGGTCGGCCTCGACTCGCCCCGGTGGGGTAGCTCGGTCCTGTCGATTGGCGATGCCCTCCGTGCGATGGGTGTGAGAAGGTAGACGGTCGGGAGACCACGTAGGAGGGCCGAGGTCAGACGAACGGGAGACCGGGTGAACATCCGCCGCATCGCCAAGCTGGATTCGCTGAAGAATGGCACCATCATCGGCGCCTGCGTGGGAGCAGTCTTCGGGGCAGTAGCGCTAGGCCTTGAGCAGCCAGTCGACAGCGCCGGGAAGAAGATCGGTTTTGTGCCCGACACCGTCGGGAAGAAGATCGGCGTGATGGCCGGGGTAATCGCCATGTACGCGGGAATCGGCGCGCTGATCGACTATGCCATCAAAGGCCGCGAGACGGTGTACGAGCGGCCGGTGGGGGTTCCCAGCGTGCATCTCTCACCCATCGTCGCGCCGCACAGCGTCGGCGTTGCCGGGACGATCGCGTGGTAAAGACGTCGGCATCGTCGTGTTCACGGAAGAGGTCCCTGCGGCCCTTACAGCGCTACTTGCCCTGCAAGAGCGTCACACCTTGATCGAGCAGGCCTTTGACCTTCGCGAAGTCCAAAACGTCGATGGATACCCGAGTGGCCCCAACGAAACCGGATGACATGAAACCCCGCTGGTCTCGCTTTTGTTGGTGGAAGCCGATGAGGAAGTCGCCCTTGGTAGCGAATTGGACCTCCGTGTACTCCTGTTTCTCAGTGTCTTTCCACCTCGCCGCAAGTTCGATCATGTGGGCGAGAGCCTTGGAAAGGCCCTCGACTTCTTCCAGATCCAGAAAACTGGTGTCGGGTCTTGAGAGTCGGCCCGCCTCCACGACTTCGATTCGGAGCCCTCGAGTCCGCCGTTCCTCGCGGCCAGGCTCAGTCGCGACAGTGGCGTCGAAGGTCATCCTTCCCACCCCCTCGCCAACAACGAACCAGCCGAGTTGGTAGAAATCCGCGACAACCAGTCTGCCCTTCGTTGCCAGGACGGCCTCCAGCCTCGTCTTCGGCAAGACGTCAGGAGCATTCAACTGCGTTGTGGCCTCTTGCCCATTGGTCCCGATCGTTGCGCTGGCCAACAGCACCGTAATCACGAGCGACCTTCTCATCACTGAATCCTCCCGGCGTTCTATCGTTACCCCGACCAGCAGGCGCATCGCCTTCGAGGGGACGGCGCGACTTGGGTGAACAGGTTGAGCGCAGACGGACTTGCCAGGGATACCTAACATCGTGCCCGTCGGAGTTGGCCGACTGTCGGTCCAGATCGGCGGAGGGCTGCGTTGAAACGGGCGCTCGTTACGGAACCGTCGGGTCTCTCGCCAGCATGTCGATGATGACGGTCTTCAGTTGGGCGAAGGGCGTGTCCTTGAGGATGTAGCCAGCCGCGCCGGCCGAGATGCAGCGCATCACGGTGTCGCTGTCGGCCTTGGCCGTCAGGACGACGATGCGAGCGTCCTGGAACTCCCGCCGCACTTCCCGCAACGCTTCCTCGCCCGACTTGTTCGGCATTTTCAAATCGAGGAGCATGAGGTCTGGGCGCTCCTTCCGGAATAGCCCCACGGCTTCGTATCCATCCCGGCCCTCTCCGACGACCTCGCAGTTGACCGACTCCACGAGGGCCTTCCACAGCGGGCGTATGTTATCGTCGTCGTCGACGACCACCACGCGGTTTTTTCGAGCTTCCACGGCCCATTCCCCTATCGGTAACGTGTCGGTGACGGTGGCTCCTGGTCGGGACCGCCCACTTCCTTATCGGTTGGTCTCCGGGGGGACACCAGACCTACCGGCGCAACTTCCTTGGTCGACGTCCGGGCGCTTGAGTTTCCACAGTCTCGAGCTGCCGGCCGACCAGGCCGCACGGGGTTGAGCGCCTTCTTCGCGCGGTTCCGAATCGCCGGCAGGTCGTGGCATGCGGCTGAGTCTACGCCAACTTGCCGCGATTCTAACCAACAACGCGCACGCCCGCACCTTGATCCCGATCGGGAGAAGTCTCCATCCTGCAGGATGTGACCGCCTTCACCGAGGTGACGGCGGTCCGCCGACGCGGCACGCGAAGGCGGAAGGCGGTTGCTACGGTTTCTTCCGAAGCACGACGACCGACTCGATGTGCGGCGTATGCGGGAGCATGTCGACGGGCTGGACGAGCGAGATGCCGTAGTTCCCACTCACGAGCGCCTTCAAGTCCACGGCCAGGGCTTCGGGGTTACAGGAGATGTAGACGATTCGGGGCGGGCGCAGCGACCGGACGATCCAGTCGAGCATCGGCGCCGCGCACCCCTGCCGGGGCGGATCGAGCACAACCGCATCAGGCGACGCCAGCACCAGGCGGCGGCTGGCGCCCGCCGCGATGTCTTCCACGCGGGCACGCACGAACCGGCACGACGCTTCGGAGATTCTGTTGAGCCGGCGGCTGGCCTCGCCATCCGCCACGGCCTCCGCGTTCTCCTCGACGGCAGTCACGCTGGCGCCGCGCTTCGCGAGTGCCAGCGAGAAGAGTCCCGCGCCAGCATAGAGATCCAGGATCCGATCGGCCCCGCGTGTGTGATCGAGCACCAGGTGCACCATGGCCGCGGCCGCACTCACGTTGGTCTGGAAACACGCCGTGGGAGAAACCAGGTACCCGAGCCCGGCGATCTCCTCTCGCACACGTTCGGCTCCGGCCAGTCGCCTCGTCGTCGTCCCGAAGAGAAAAGAACCGGGGCGATCATGGAGATTGAGATGCAGGCCAGTCGGCGCGAGCGGCCCGGCCAGGATGTCCCGGACGGCCGGTCGCAACGCGCGCGCGTTCTCGGTGACGACGAGCGTCGCCAGCAGTTCAGGTGCCGGCCCAGCCACCCGAATCACCAGGTGGCGAGCCACCCCATCTCTGAGATCTGGCGTCGTCGCTTCGACACCAGCCTTCCGCAGCGCATCCCGAACAGCGAACGCGAGTTGGTTGCCCGCCTCGGCGTGGACGGGACACTCCTCCACCGGCACGACGGACTGCGATCCCCGCCGGTAGTGTCCCATCACGAGGCCGCGTCCGCGTGCCCCGGTTGCGAATACGAAGTGCACGTTGTTGCGATAACCCCAGGGCGTCGACGCGCCGGGAACAACCGGCTGGACCGGCGGACAGCGCGCGCCGAGCGACGCGCGAAGCAACGTCCGCAGCGTGTCGGACTTCACCCGCAACTGTTCGTCGTACGGAATGTGCTGCCAGAGACATCCGCCGCAATCCTCATGATGGCGGCATCTGGGCTTTACGCGACGAGGGGAGGATTTCGACATGTACGGTTTGCGCCCGATCGGCTGGTCAGTCGCCACCGGCTCCCTTGAACTGGTCGCGCTCGTCTGCAAAGAGCACGTTGAAACTGGTGAGCGTGCCGTAGCACCCGGTGATGTAGCCCTGCAGCCGAATCTTCACGTCCTCGGGCAAGTCCATCGCGTTGACGTGCTGCTCGAAGGTGCGCAGACGGTTTCGAATCATCACGATCTTGTGGAAAAACGTCTCAATCGGCCATGACTTGTCCTGCAGCGATGCGTTACCAGGCTTGAGCACCATCGTTCCACCGCGCCATTTCTCGGCCGGCACCGCCGGGGTCAAACCGGACTCCTCGCGGATGACCCGGCGAAGCATCGTCTCGAGATCGGTCACACTCGTCTGCTCGGCCATGATCGCCTCCCCGACTCGTTCCCGCTCAGATACGGGCGGCAGCGGAATCCCCTCGTCGGCACTCGAACCTGCCGGAGCCACCCGCGGGGCTGCCGGGCTGCGCGCCACGTCGCCGGCCATCCCGCGCGAGTTGTGCTGGCTCCCGCAGTAGTCACACTGCACGCGCACGGGCCGGCCGGCCGCGTCGGCCACGATCACGGTATGAAGCCGATCGATCTTGCACGCCCGGCACAACTCCTCAACCGTGTCTCCGGCTCGGTACGTCCTCATGCCTGACTCCCCCGATCAGACTGTACATGAAAAGGGGTCGGGACGAATTATCAACACAGTCTCCAGACGATGACGGATTCGTCATCCGCACCAGTCACTTACAGTTCTCTAATCAGAATGAGACCTCGTCGATGATTCGTCCCGACCCCTTCTCCGGGTAAGGCATGACCCACACACGCATCAGCCGTGACCCACTGTCGAGGTACCCAGTGACGGGCGGCCAGCTGGATTGGCGCTCCAGGCAAGCCAGAAGGCCTGTGGGCATGTCCGGCATGAAACTTGATAGTCCTCGGTGCGATGTGCATCCGTCTTGCGCGCAAGGCCCTTCCCATCCTCGCGTTGGCGTTTCTGTGCTTGTCGCCCTCGCCGGCACGTCCCCAATCCGGATCGCCTCCAGTCTCCGATGAACAGCGCCGGTTCCTCGAGGTGCGGCGCCGCCAGATCGAATTGACCGCGGCGCGGGCAGAACTGAGGCGGGCGCAGGAGTTGTTCGCCGAGAAGTTGCTGGCTCAAACCGATCTCGACCGAGCCCGGGTGGCCGTGGACACCGCTCAGCTCAACTATCAAGAGTCGGTGCTGTCGTTGTTGGGCCAGCAGCCTCGACTCTCTGTGCGGTCGGCCGTCAGGAGTCAATCGCGCGACGGGCGCACGTTCGTGCGGCTCACGATCGAAAACCTGTCGCCGCGCTTCGACGACTCTCAGTTCACGCTGCTCAATAACTTCGAAGGTGCCGATCCGATCCCCGCGTCGCTCCGCACCCGCGACGTGCAGGACATCTTCGTGTCGTTGAAGGCGGCAGGCGAGACTGGCGTGAGCACACCGACGACCCCGCGCGGCACTACGATCGGGCTTCCCTACGAGACGCATATCCCAACCTTGAAGTACGGCGAGTCGCGGGCGCTCGACTTCCAGTTGCTGCGCGATGTCAACAGCGTGATCGTGGCGACCACCTACAAGGGCCAGGTTCAGGAGACGGATATCCAGCTCCAGCAGGCCGAGATGGCGGATGTCGTCAAGCTGACATCCACGCAGCTCTCGCAGGAAGCCGACCTCGGATCTCAGGTGACCTACGACCTGCGCCTCGAGCGCTCCACAGTGGACGTGCGCAGCTTCCAGTTGAAGGTCGTCAATCTGCCGCATCAGATCAGCTACAGCTTCGTGGACGCCAACCAGGCGCGGCTCTCTCAGATCAACTTCCCGTCAGGCGTGGCCCAGCAGACGTTGGGCCTTCGCCTGTTCCTCCCCGAACGCGCTGACGACCAGGTCCGCATCGACCAGCCGCTCGAGTTTTGGGCGCTCGTGATGGACGACGCGCAGGCGCTGCAGTTCCGGGCGGAACGCGCGTACTCGGCTGACGAGATTGAAGGCAGCCGGGCGGGGCGCGTGCGACTGGTCGCGACTCCGCGGGGTGCGGGAAAGATTGAAGTGTCGGCACCAAGCCTGTTTTCGGAGATTCAGCCGGGCGAGACGGTGACGGCGACCATCTCGTTGCGCAACACTGGCACGCGGCGGCTCGACAACGTGAAGCTGTCGGCCGAATACCCGCTGAACTGGCGGGCCGACGTGGTACCCGACAACGTGCCGGCACTCGACCTCAATCGCGAGACACAAGTGAAGCTCTCCGTGATCCCCCCGCCCGACGTCGCGGTGGGAGACTACGAGATCCGTATCAAGACGGAGAGTTATGCCTACAACCGGCGCGTGCCGTCCGAAGACAAGATCTACCGGGTCAGTGTCAAGGCCGGCACTAACCTGTGGGCCACGCTCGGATTGATCGGCCTGCTGCTGGCGTTGATCGTCGGCATCGTCGTGTTCGGTCTCAAGCTCACGCGCCGCTAACGGAGACAGCCTAGCAGCCCGTGGTGAAAGTCGATCGATAGGCATTGGATAAGTTCTGGGGGGATCGACACGATCGATCGCCTGTACTACACTGTCGCATATGGCGATGGGCACCCGCGAAGCTGAGCAACCGCCCCTGTGGATCGCGA
>JAPKZQ010000041.1 GCA_026393675.1 Acidobacteriota bacterium
CTCGGGACGTAATGAGCGGTCGCTTCTGCTCTCAATCGGTCTTATCGGCATCCAGCAGCGACCTAACCTTCAAATGGAGCCGACGCGCCGGGCGGTCCGTGACATCATGTCGCCGTGGCGCGCGGCTCATTTGAAACGTTAGCCGGACCGAACGCCAACCATTGAAAGACGACGTCGCTAGTTGTACAATTGTACGAAATGCAAGATCGCCCAGTGATTATCGCCGTTGACACGTCTGCCATTCTCGCGGTGTTGCTCAGCGAACCGTCGCGGCCTGCCCTCATCGTAGCGACGGAAGGGTGCTCCCTCATCGCGGCGCCGTCGCTCCCGTGGGAAGTCGGGAATGCCCTGATTGCTGGGGTCCGCAAGCGAAGGCTCACCGAGGCAGTGGTCCTGACGGCATGGGCAAGCTACGGCCTGATTCCGGTGCGCCTGGCACAGCTCGACATTGCGAAAGCGTTGGAGTTGGCAGTCGCGCTACGCGTGTATGCCTACGACGCCTACATGTTGGAAACGGCGCGCAGTGCACGGGCGCCCTTGCTCACGCTGGACGCGGCGTTGGCTCGGGCCGCGCGGTCGATCGGTGTCTCGGTCATGGAGTTACCGACATGAAAGTGTACAGCTGCTCGGAGGCGCGCCAGCGGTTCGCTGATGTGCTGCGGCAGGCCAAGCGCGAAGGCCAGGCGCAGATTCGGCGTCGCGACGGTGAACTGTTCCTCGTGCAGCCGGCTCTCCGCAGTGGGTCGCCGCTTGACGTGCCCGGCGTTGAATCCGGTCTCACAGCACTGCAACTGGTGGATCTTGTTCGGGCAAGCCGACGATCGACGGGACGCTTGTTACCACAAACGCCGGCTAACAAACGCATGCAGCCGACGCGCGCAAAGAGCCCTACTTCCAAGAGAGTGGAAGGCGCGCGCGGCTGATGCGTCGCCGTTCGATGACACAACTGGTGACCTGACCCACGGTGATTCCCTGGAGCTGCGTCAGTGAATGTTGATGTGTTTGGCATCGCAATCGAGAGGCTTCGAGCGTTGGACCAAGGGGTCGACTTCCATGCTACCCGTTCGCGCTCGACGATTGGCGCCGAGCTTCTTGCACGTGCCTTCGGTCCTCCAGCACCCCCCAGCCCTGGTGAGAGCCTCGCCATAGCCTTGGTAAGGCCAAAGACTGCCGCTCTTGCCTTCGACCGAATCTGGGGACTCGATGTCAACCTGCCTCCATCGATTCGCTTTGGGGGCCTGGCCTACGGAGAGTACGACATCGTCATATCGGCGGTCGCCAACTGCTGGGACAGGATTGTACGGCGGTGCGAACAAGGTCTACCCTGGGATGACTCAATGGATGATCACGTCCAGTTGGCGGAGGGCCTTCTTCATGACCAGAACCTCTCCTGCCCCCTGGAGCTATTTGGGCCGTTGGACCAGCATCGGAGGGCACGTGCACGCCTTCCACACTCCGATGATTCGGCAACTCTTCGAACAGGCGGCCTTGCCGCCGAGCTTCAGGATCGATGGGTCCTTGACCTCCAGAGGCTGATCACCACCGCCATCGGGATGACGCTGGGCCAGATTGTCGGACAGGACATTGTTACAGTCCATGATTCGACTCACGCAAGGGATGCGGGTTGTCTCAAGAGCGCGGAGCCAGCGCTCTTGGGCATTCTTGATGGTTTGCGGATCGTGGACGAGAGACGCCTGAGCTGGGAAATGGTCGAGGAGTTTCGAGCCGACCCCGAGGCGCGCCGGAAGTACAAGCGGCTTCTTCACTGGCTGCGAACATCCATGGCAAGTAAATCCCAACGGGAAGTGGAGGATGAAGTCGGCTGCAGGCTTGAGGAATACGAATGGGCGCTCAAGAAGCACGGAATCGAGACACTGCTAGGACATATCGAGAGTGTTCTCGATCCTCGGTTCTTGGCCCCAACGGTCGGACTCGGGGGGATCGTCGGCTTGTTCGGCGAGCCTCTGTGGGGCGCGCTGTCAGCGGGAGCGGTACTTCTTGGTCGGGCATCGTTGAAGGTGGCGTCTTACTTCCTAACGCGTGAGGACATCGCCCGCAGAACCAACCCGGAAGTCTCGTATGTGTACCAAGCAAAGAAGCTCGTGCGGGGAAAGGCCTCCATCTGACAGTCGCCGGCAGTGAGAAGGGACCATCGAACAAGGCGCTTCAGCGGACGCGGCGAGGCCGCGCCGCTGAGCTTCGTCGTTCGGCATCAACAACACCCACGAGCAACCTTGACACGCGTGTATATAAGGATAATATACATTCATGACGGCGTTTCCTGACGCGCTGGCCCATTGCAGCGGCTTCGAGTGGGACGCTGGGAATGCTGAGAAGAATTGGGAACTCCACCGGGTTACTCGGACGGAGAGTGAACAGCCATTCTTCAACCGCCCCGTCTTGGTCACTGCAGCCGACCGGCACTCGAGCGAGGAGGCGCGGTACGCGGCGCTGGGCCAGACGAACGCGGAGCGCCTGTTGGCGATTGTATTCACGATTCGTGGCACGCTCATCAGGGTGATTTCGGCCAGGGACATGAGTCGGCGGGAACGGAGGGTGTATGAAGGCGCGCGCCAAACTGGCAAGAAAGCGGATCCCTAGGTTCTCCGGCGAGGACGAGGAACGGCAGTTCTGGACCGGCCACGACACCGTCGACTTCTTTGACTGGAGCAAAGCTGTCCGCGCGACGTTTCCGGAACTCAGACCGTCGACCGCCAACATCTCCCTTCGGCTGCCCGCATCGATGCTCGACGAACTGAAAGCCCTGGCGAACGAGCGGGACGTGCCCTATCAATCGTTGCTAAAGGTCTTCTTGGCGGAGCGCATCGCAAACGAACGTGGGATGCGGCGCAAGGTGCCAGCCTGATGCCGAACAACGCGCTGCACCCGACCGGCGCTGGGTGTCTTGTAAGCGCCGGCGGCTGAGCGCTGGCCGTTAGGCGGACAACGACGTACGTTTCCAAGTCGCACGGGAGTAGCCAATGAACGCCGAAGCGCCGATTACGCAGAAACAGGATGCGGGCAGAGAATCAATTGGGAGCGGGCCGTGGTTCGCGACCTTCACATTTCTGGATGCCGGCTGCGCGATGAACTCATCACAGGTACAACGTCTCGTGGCGTCGATCGCGAAGCTTTGGCGGCGGACAATTGGCCGGCGTGTCTGATCGAGCATGGTCGTTCCATTGGTGTCCCGTGAGAATCAACGCTGCGAACCGCAAACTCCAGGGGCTCAAGATGCACTTTCCCCAATCGGACCGGCGTGGAGGTAGTCTGCCGATGGTCGCGCTGGGGGCGTGCGCGACGGCCGTGATGCCTGCGGTGGCAATCGCGAAGCCCGAGTACGCGTACCCGTGCATATTCTTCTTCCTGATCGGCTTGACGGTCACATGGCGGCAGTACGTCCGGTGGCGCAGAACGGAACACGGACACGGCGGGTAGAGCATGGCCGCCTAACACCCGCATGTACCCGACGGCCACCGGAGCTGGCGCACCGCGGCCGCGGGTGATGCGGAGACGTTACGCTCCTCGTCATCAGTGCTACCGGCTTCTTAAGGGAGGCTTGGAATGCAGTACAAACCAGGCGACAAACTCTTAAGCACTGAGCAAATCATCCAGCGTGTGATTGGGCAAGGACCGCACGCATGTGTGGTGATCACCGAGGATCACCAGATCCGTTGGGAATTCCAACCTCGTGACAGTGAAACGCCGTCACACCTTCGTCCCGCTATCGCTGCTCTAACCGAACTATCCTCCCTCGGGCGTTTGGTCCTGAGGGCGGATAACCGCGACGGCGTACGTGGTGACTTGGCCGAAGCTCTCTGGGTATCCTTCGAGACCCCTGACGGGGAAGACGTCCTGCCGGCTTTCAGGCCAGTTCGTAAAAGGCTTGAAGCCCGGTGGCGGCGTCTCACGACTGCTGCCTATTTAGGAGGCGCAGTTCTCGTCCTCGTTCCATCTCTGATTCCACTCGGCTACGTTCTCCTGACGAGTAATCAGTCGATACTCATAGCGTCCGCGGCTCTCGCGGGTGGTGCCGCCGGTGCGCTTCTCAGCGTCATGGAACGGACTCGCCGACTTGAAGTGGATGAGTGGTCCCCGTTTTGGTATTGGGCTCTAGAGGGTGCCCTCCGCGTATTGCTCGGCACGCTTTCTGGCGTCATTATGATGACACTCGTCAATCTGGACCTGTTTTTCGGATTTGCCAAGGGACGAACGGAAGGTGTCTTTTTAGCCGGAGTCATCGCTGGCTTTGCTGAGCGGCTCGTTCCAACACTCCTCATTCGCCTGACCCGATCGCCCGAAACAGGCGGGAAAAGAACCGGCGGGAATAGAGGTCCCGGAGCCTAACGAGAGGCAGGTCAACAACGATACTGTCCAGGCGGATCCGTGATGTCAGTCGTGGCTGCGGTCGAGGCGATGGCCGACCCCGCTCGTTGCCGTCGAGAGTGCTGAACTGGATATGGCGCAGAGGCACCCATGCTGAACATTTCCCTTGCCGGACGCCAGAGTCTCTGGGTCCCTCTTCTGGGCTGCCTTTTGGCGGTGCCGGTCACATTGGCGTACCAAGAAGGAAGCGCGACACAGAAGGGGCACGTCATCTCAGGCCGCGTTGTCGATCCGCATCGACTGCGGCCGGAGGACGCGGTCCTGATGCTCGGAACCCAGAAAGACGGCGGCTTCAGCTCTGTCCCCGTTCCCCTGGGAGCGGAGGGCTCATTTATCATGCCGCGACTGAATCCCGCCACATATGTGCTGGAGGTGCTGCGGACGCCGCACTCCCCAACGAAAGCTGCGACCGTCGTGGCCTTCAGCATCGTGCGCCTCAGCACGGCAGATGTGGCGGGAGTGACGGTGACGGTTCGGCGCGATACTGCGATGACGGGCAGATTTCGCATGGAGAGTGACAACGCGGCTGCCGAATGGCCGCCGGTGATCGTCGTGAACGCGTTTCTTGCCCTTGACCAAGCGCCGTTACTGCCAGGGACCGTTGCCGACGGTGCGCCGGCAGGCAGATTCGTCTTGCGCAACGCGTTCGGTCCGCGTGTCTTGAGATGTGGTTACACGCTCGCCGGAGGTAACTCCTGGTGGCCGACGCGCGTCCTGCTGGACGGCGTCGACATCACCGACGTTCCGACAGACTTCAGCACGCATGAGAACGGTCAACTCGAAGTCCTGTTCACTCAGCATCCGGCACGCTTTGCCGGTACGGTCACCGATCGACAGGGTCAACCGGCGAGGAAAGCGTGGATCCTGGTGTTTGCCGCCGAACGGACGGCATGGCAGCAATGGGCGACGACATCCCAAGCCGTTCAAGCGGACGGGCAGGGCACGTTCCGATTCGAGTCGCTTCCCGGCCGCTACCTGGTGCGCGCTCTTCCAGCGGCCACGTTCTCGTCGGAGCGTTCAGCCCTGCGACAGATTGAGCGGTTCGCAGTCGGGGCGGTGCCCGTCGAACTTGGCCCTCGGGAACTCAAGACGCTCAGGCTCGCGCTGCATGAGCCGTAGAGTTCATCAGGGCGCTGTCGGAGCTGAGGGTGTGCGGCGCTGCAGCCGACGAGCGCCCTGAAACCGCCCGGCGTTCGCGGTTGAGCGGCCGGCCCTTGGTCTACATGAAGGAGCATCGAGCGATGTCGCCAGACCTGGCTGCTGCCGATCACAAACCGTGGTGGAAAGGGGCTCGTGGCGAGTGGCTTGTCGTCGCGCAGGTCGTCCTGATCGGGCTGGTATTCCTCGGCCCTCGGACCGTGGTCGGCCAACCAGCATGGCCGTTCCCATTCCCGAATGCGTGCCCGGTCATGGGCGGCGTGTTGATGGTCGTCGGCGGCGTCCTGTTTGTCGCAGGGTTTATCCGCCTGGGCCGCGGCTTAACACCGTTGCCGTATCCGAAGGACGGGGCCAGGCTCGTCCAGACGGGCCCCTTCGCGCTGGTCCGCCATCCGATCTACAGCGGCGGGCTCGTTCTTGGCCTTGGGTGGGCGCTGTATGTCCAGGGTTGGCTCACGCTCGGATACGTGGTTGCCCTGTTCGTGTTCCTGGACGTGAAGTCGCGGCGCGAAGAGAAATGGTTGAGAGAGAGGTTTCCAGCGTACGCGACATATCAGCAGCGTGTGCGCAAGCTTATCCCGTTCGTCTACTGATGATGAGGGCGGTTTACCCCATATCGCCTCACACCGCGCTGCACCCTGCCGCCACCGGTGGTATGGTGAGCACCGGCGGATGAGGGCGGGGCGCCAGGCCGTCGCAATCTGATTGTGTCTGCATGCCACAGCGCGTACTCAGTCCGCCAACAACGTCCGGAGGTACACGATGACCCCTGAAAAGAGCCAAGACCGGCGAAGGCCCCCATTCTGCGTTGGTCGGCTGCGATCACTGACAGCACTCGCGGTCGTCGGCACCGCGTTGTGTTTCGGTCCGCCGGCGGCTCAGACGGCGCCGCAACAGTCTGTCCAGTATCCGCGCCTGCCGAGCGAGACGCCGCAGAAATTTCAAGCGGTCACCGGCAGCTTCGACTACATCAGGCGTGACGTGATGATCCCGATGCGTGACGGCGCGAAACTGCACACGGTCATCCTCGTGCCGAAGGGCGCCAAGGGCGCACCGATCCTGCTGACACGGACGCCCTACGACGCGACCGCACTCACGACTCACGCCGACAGCGCGCACCTCGGCCCGATCCTCACCGGCTACGACAACGCCACCGACGTCATCGTCGAAGGCGGCTACATCCGTGTGGTCCAGGACGTGCGAGGCAAGTACGGCTCGGAAGGCGACTACGTGATGAATCGCCCGCTGAGCGGACCACAGAATCCGACGCCGGTCGATCACGCCACCGACACGTACGACACCATCGACTGGCTCGTGAAGAACATCCCGGAGAACAACGGCAAGGTCGGCATCCTCGGCATTTCGTACGACGGCTTCCTGCCGCTGATGGCGCTCGTCAACCCCCACCCCGCGCTCAAGGTGTCGGTGCCGATGAACCCGATGGTGGACGGCTGGAGGGGCGACGACTGGTTCCATAATGGCGCCTTCCGGCAGCAGAATATGGCGTACGTCTACGAGCAGGAGGCGACGCGTGCGGGCGAGGCCAAGTGGTGGTCAAGTCACTTCGACGACTACGACATGTTCATGCAGGCCGGATCAGCCGGCGAGCTGGGACGTCGCCGAGGGCTTGAGGTACTCGGGTTCTGGCGCAAAATCCTCGAACATCCGAGCTACGACGCGTTCTGGCGCGATCAGGCCGTGGACAAGGTGCTGGCGGCTCGGCCGCTGACCGTGCCCGTGATGATCGTGCACAGCCTGTGGGACCAGGAAGACATCTACGGCGCCATCGCCGTGTACGAAGCGCTCGAGCCGAAGGACACGGGCAACGACAAGGTCTTCCTGGTGATGGGGCCGTGGCACCACGGCCAGGAGATTCGCGACGGCAGTACGCTCGGCGCCCTGCGATTCAGCAGCGACACGGCGCTGCACTTCCGGCAGGAGATCCTGCGTCCCTTCCTGGATCAGTACCTGAAGGACGGCGCGCCGAAAGCCGACGTGGCCCCCGTGACCGCGTTCGAAACCGGGACCAACACGTGGCGGCGCCTGCCCGCGTGGCCGGCTGGCTGCCAGAACGGCTGCACGATTGGGCCGACGCCGCTCTATCTGCGCGCTGGTCTGACTCTGGGCTTTGACGCTCCGAAGCCAGGGGACGCCGCGTTTCAGGAGTACGTGTCCGACCCCGCTAAGCCTGTGCCTTACCGCGCGCGTCCTCTGCGTGCGATGTATGCGGCAGAATCCACATGGAGTCAGTGGCTCGTCGACGACCAGCGCGAGGCGTCCGGCCGTCCGGACGTGGTCGCGTTCGTCTCGGATGTGCTGACGACACCTATGAAGATCAGCGGACGCCCGATCGCCAATCTGATGGCATCCACGAGCGGCACGGATTCAGACTGGGTGGTCAAGCTCATCGATGTGTATCCCGACGAAGTGGCCGGCCAGCCGGAGATGGGTGGATATCAGCTGATGGTGTCAGCCGACATCTTCCGGGGCCGTTACCGCGAGAGCCTCGAGACGCCAAGAGCGATCACGCCCGACGCGGCGCTGAAGTACACGTTCGCGTTGCCCACGGCGAACCACGTCTTTCTGCCGGGCCACCGCATCATGGTTCAGGTGCAGTCGAGCTGGTTCCCGCTCTACGACCGCAATCCCCAGACGTTCGTCCCCAATATTTTCCGGGCGACGCCAGGGGATTACCGCAAAGCCGTGCAGCGGATCTACCATGCGCCCGGCCAGGCGAGCTTCATCGAACTGCCGCTTGTCAGGACTCCGTGAGCAGGATGTCACCTGAAGCCATTGACGCCATAGACGTGCGGACCCGCCGGCAGTGGCGGAAGTGGCTGGAAGCGCACCACGCCTCGGAGTCTGAAATCTGGCTTGTCTTCCAGAAGCGGCACACTGGCGTGAGATCCCTCAGCTACAACGACGCCGTCGAAGAAGCACTCTGCTATGGCTGGATCGACAGCATCGTCAGGCGCCTCGATGAAGCCCGGTATGCCCGGAAGTTCACGCCGCGACAGGCCGACAGCAAATGGTCGACCGCGAATCGCCGACGGTACGCGGACCTCGGCTCGCGCGGGTTGCTGGCGGCACCGGGATTGAGCCGCGCGCCGACGAGTCGGAGCGGTGATGCGCCACGTCCATCCGTTGCGGAGATCCCGTCGTACATCGAGCAGGCATTGAAGACCAATCTGCGTGCCTGGAGGACGTTCGGACAGCTGGCTCCGTCGTATCGGCGGGCCTACATCGGGTGGATCGACGCAGCCAAACGAGAAGACACGAAGGCGCGACGTCTTCGCGAAGCCGCGCGCCTTCTGGCGGAAGGCAAGAAGCTCGGCTTGAAGTGAGCAACGGTCGAGGCGTGACAGGCTGATGTCTCCGACCGCCAGGACGTACCTGCCTACGCCTCGCCGAACGTTAACACCTCGACCGGGCTGCCATCGATCACCTTCACGGTCTGGCCATTCTTCGTGTACTCCTGCTTCCTCAGCACGCGCCACGCGCGGCGGCCGGTCTCAACGAGCACCACGATGACACAACAGAGGATCACCGAGGTCAGCGTCACATTGACCCAGCCCAGAAGCTCCTTGCCGGGCACTCTCGACAGGGGCAGGAAGTTGTCGGTGATATTGAGCACGCCCGCGTAGATCGTCGTGACCGCGACGAACACCAGCGGCACCAGCGTGACCCAGACATAGCGAACCTTGCCGGCGTTGAGCAGGGCCGCTGTTGCGACGGCAAGCGCCACCGCCGCCAGCAGCTGATTTGCGGAACCGAACATCGGCCAGATGGTCGAGATATTGCCGGTCCAGATGAAGTACGCCCACGCGAAGACGACGAAGCTGGTCGACAACAGCGACCCGGGGAGCCAGTCGGTGCGCTCCATCGGCTTCCACACGCGGCCCACGTACTCCTGCACCAGGAAGCGTGCCACGCGCGTCCCGGCATCGATCGTCGTGAGGATGAACAGGGCTTCGAACATGATCGCGAAGTGATACCAGTAGCCCATCAGGTGGGTCAGGCCTGGGATCCCCGCGAAGATCTGCGCGAATCCGACGGCCAACGACACCGCCCCGCCCGGACGTCCCGCCACCAATTCACCCACTCGCGACGACAGCATGTCGAGGTTCACCGGCGTCAACCCCATCGCCGCGAACTTGTCGGGGCTGACGTTGATGGCGAAGTAATCGGCCGGGTGCAGGGAGCAGGCGGCGATGAGGGCCACCACCGAAACGATGCACTCCATCAGCATGGCGCCGTAGGCGACTGGCAGCGCGTCCCGTTCCTTGTCGAGCATCTTCGGCGTGGTGCCCGAAGAGACCAGCGAGTGGAAGCCCGAGATGGCACCACAGGCGATCGTGATGAAGAGAAATGGGTACAGCTTGCCGGGAATAATGGGCCCGCCACCGGCGTCGTACGGGGTGAACGCGGGCATCTGCAGTGTGGGATGCACGATGAACACGCCGGCGATGAGCGCGGCGATCGTTCCGATCTTGAGATACGACGAGAGGTAGTCGCGTGGGACGAGCAACAGCCAGACGGGCAGCACGGACGCGATGAACCCGTAGGCAGCCAGCGCGATGACAATCCCTTCGCGCGACAGGGTGAAGGCCGGGGCGAACCGCGAACCCGGGATCATCCCGCCGATGATGAGCGCGGCAAAGACACCGACCACCCCGATGACGCTGGCTTCGATGATGTGGCCCTTCCGGAGGCGGTACATCCACATGCCGACAAACATCGCCACCGGGATCGTCATCGAGATCGTAAACGTCCCCCAGGAGCTGTCGCGCAGGGCGTTCACCACTGCGAAACCCAGGCCAGCCAGGGCGACGATGATGATGATCAGGATGGCGATCGAGCCGACGAACCCGGCGAGCGGGCTCACCTCGGCGCGGGCGATCTCGGCGAGCGACTTGCCCTTCCGGCGGATCGAGGCGACCAGGATCGTCATGTCGTGGACGCCGCCCGCGATCACGGCGCCGAGCAGCATCCAGAGAAACGTCGGGGCGTAGCCGTACTGTGCCGCCAGGACCGGGCCAATCAGCGGACCCGCCCCCGAGATCGCCGCAAAGTGATGTCCGAACAGCACCCACTTGTTCGTGGGCTGATAATTCTGACCGTCCTCCATGGTGTGCGCCGGGGTGGGGCGGTCGCCGAGCGCGAGCACCTTGGCCGCGATGAAGGCCCCGTAATACCGGTAAGCCAGCGCCAAGAAGAGGATGGCGATCAGCATCAGGGGCACCGAATTCATGGGTCATTCCTTCCCGAGGTCCGCGCCTGCCTGAGGCACGACCTACGCTGGATGTCTCGCCCCGACCGGACCGACAGAAGCCGGAAGTCTAGCCGCTTCTTGTGTCATCCTAACCTTACTGGCGAACGGATGGAAACCCGGTCGAAGAATTGTGGGGGACCAGGGGCGTCACGATGCAGAAGATCCTTTTGGCAGTTGCGCTGGTTCTGGGTGGGCTGATCACCTATGTGGATAGTCAGCCCACCTGGGACGACACCGGCGTAACTGCGCTCGCCATACTGGTCACCTGCGGCTCGCTCGGGTTCATGGCGCCGAAACGCCCCTGGCTGTGGGCCCTTGCCGTAGGCCTGTGGATTCCGCTACTGGGGATTGTCGGGACGCACAACTACGGCTCGTTGCTGGCGCTGCTCATCGCCTTCGCTGGAGCCTACGCCGGGATGGCGATTCGGAAAGTAATCGCGCCAGCCCGGACCTGAGCGCCAGGGCGTTGGACGGTGCGGGAGAAGAAATGAGGTCTTGGATTGGAGAGCACACTCATGAACAGTCTTGAGAAGTACGCGGATCACGCTTACGCCTTGTTGCGAATCATGGCGGGATTGATGTTCTCGTTCCACGGCGCCCAGCTACTCCTTGGGGTGCTTTCCGAGTTCCAACCGCCGGCGGGGTCCCAGCTGTGGTTTGGTGGGGCCATCGAGCTCGTGGGAGGGCTGGCGGTGATGCTGGGATTCCAGACACGCGCAGCCGCGGTTCTCTGCAGCGGCACGATGATCGTGGCGTATGTCCAATTCCACTGGAAGTTCCAAATCGGCGCCAGGTTCTTCCCGGCGCTCAACCAAGGCGAACTGGCCGCTCTCTACTGCTTCGTGTTCCTCCTGATTGCCTGCCGAGGCGGAGTCAAGTGGTGCCTGGACAAGACGAACTGACGTACTACTGTCTACTGCGCGTCTAACCATGCCCACCTATCACGCGTCCTGGGTCCTCCCGATTGCGAGTCCGCCGATTCGCAACGGATGGGTTCGCACCGACGGCGGCCGCATTGCGGCCGTCGGTGATGCCGGCGACCGCACCTGTTCGTCAGGCGGCGAGCACGACGATGTGGAGCTGGGCGACGTGGCGGTGATGCCGGCTCTGGTCAACGCGCACACCCACCTGGAGTTGTCGTGGCTACGCGGGCGTGTGCCGCCCGGGCGTAACTTCATCGACTGGGTGATGGCGCAGATGCGCGTGCGTCTGTCTCCACAGGACGCCGCGAGCGACGCCACCGTTCGAACGGGAATCCAGGAGGCCCTGGCGGAGATGCGAGCCTCCGGCACCGGCGTCGTCGGCGATATCAGCAACTCGCTCGTTGGCCTCGACCTGCTGGCGTCGAGTGGTCTGGTCGGTGTCATCTTCCACGAGATTCTGAAGTTCAACCCCTCGGACCCAGCAACATGTGTGGCGAAGGCGCAGGCGAGGATTGAGGCGGTGCCCGAGGTGCCGGGATGGAGGCTGGCCCTGGCGCCTCACGCGCCATACTCGGTGGCTCCGGGCATCTTCGAGGCCATCCGCGACACCCGACAGCCGGCGCGTACCCTGCCGACCTCCGTCCACGTGGGCGAATCGCCCGAAGAGATGGAGCTGCTGATCACCGGCGGCGGACGGTGGCGCGAAGTGCTCGAAGGGATGGGCGCGTGGAATCCCGAGTGGGAAGTGCCGTGGTCCGGTCCGATTGCCTACCTCGACCGGATGAAGTTCTGGGATGCTCGGACGCTCGCGGTGCACGGCGTGCAATTGAGCGACATCGAACTCGGCCTGCTCGCCGCTCGCGGGGCGACCCTGGTCACCTGTCCGCGCAGCAACGTGTATGTCGGTGTCGGCGCGCCGCCGGTGGCCCGTTTCTTTAAGTCGGGAGCACGGATCGCCATTGGCACCGACAGCCTCGCGAGCGTGCAGGACCTGAACCTGTTTACCGAACTGGCCGAACTGCACGGCCTGGCGCCCGAGGTGCCGCCGTCGCGTCTGCTCGCGTGTGCCACCACGAATGGCGCGATCGCGCTTGGTCTCGGTCACGAATACGGGACCATCGAGGTGGGGAACAGGGCCGCACTGCTGGCGGTGACGATTCCTGCTGGCACAGCGGATGTGGAACAATACCTGGTATCGGGAATCACCCCGGATCGGGTGCAGTGGATTGAGTCGCCGACGTGCTGAATCAGTTGCTGACCTACGCCTCGTTCGTGCGCATCGGCCACTCGGTCTTTGCGCTGCCATTCGCGCTGACCGGCGCGATGCTGGCGTCACGACGGGTGCCGCTGACAGTAGGACGGGTCATCTGGATCGTCGTGGCGATGGTCGCTGCGCGCAGTGCCGCCATGGGATTCAACCGCCTCGTCGACGCCCGGTACGATGCGCTCAATCCGCGCACCGCCAATCGCGAGTTGCCGGCCGGCCGCATGAGCGTTCGTGAGGCGGTGCTGTTTGTGACGGTGTCGTCCGCGGTGTTCGCGCTGGCGGCCGGGGCCCTCAATCCGCTCTGTCTCGCGCTCTCGCCGGTGGCGCTCGGAATCGTGTTCTGGTATTCGCTGGCCAAACGGTTCACCTGGTCGACGCAGGCGTTTCTGGGCCTCGCGATGGCCGTGGCGCCGGTGGGTGGATGGCTGGCGGCAGGTGGGCGCGAAGGGTGGGAGCCGTGGTTGCTCGCGTTGGCCATTGGCACGTGGGTCAGCGGGTTCGACGTGCTGTACGCCTGCCAGGATCTCGAGTTCGACCGCGCACACGGTCTGAGATCCATTCCGCAGCGCTTTGGCGTGGCGGCGTCTTTACTGATTTCGCGCGGCCTGCACGTCGTGACTGTCGTCTGCCTGGCTGCGCTTGGGTGGGTGGTGCCGCTGGGAGGCATCTATCTTAGTGGCGTGGCGGGCGTGGCCGTATTGCTGGCGTTTGAGCAGTCGCTGGTCTCGGTTCGCGATCTGACGCGCGTCAAGCTGGCGTTCGACCTGAACGGGTATGTCGGCATTCTGTATTTCATCACCACCGCCACGGCCATTTATGTCCACTAGCACAGAGACCCGTCCCCGGAACTTCGTTGTCGCCATCTCGGGTGCCAGCGGTGCCCTCTATGCCGCCAGGACGGTGGCCGCATTGCTGGAACAGGGCTGCCACCTCGACCTGGTCGTGACGGACTTCGGCCGCCGCCTGATTCGCGATGAACTGGGCGTTGAGGTGTCGGTTGAGACGCTGATGCCCTATCTTCAGGCGAAGTACGGAGACGGCGTGTCGCGAGGCCGGTACGCACTGCACAGCAATCGCGACCTCGGCGCGACCATCGCGAGCGGCAGCCGGTCTGCCGACGGCATGGTCATCGTGCCGTGCTCGATGAAGACACTGGCTGGCGTGGCCAACGGTCTGTCGCGCACGCTGGTCGAACGCGCGGCCGATGTGATGCTGAAGGAGCGGAAACCCCTCGTGATCGTACCCCGCGAGACTCCCATGAGCCTGCCGCAACTGCGCAACATGGTGCTGTGCGCCGAAGCCGGGGCGATTATGGTGCCCGCGATGCCCGCCTTCTATCAGTTGCCAAAGACGCTGGATGATCTGGCCGACTTCATGGCCGGCAAGATCCTGTCCGTGTTGGGCGTGGAGCATCACCTCTATCCCCCGTGGTCCGGCCAGGTTGAGCGGTGAACCCGGGCGCGTCTGAACTCGGTCGCGACAAGGCCCCCGTCCGCATCAGCGGGATGTTCGATGCCATCGCCCACCGCTACGATCTGCTCAATCACGTCCTCAGCGGAGGATTGGATACCTTCTGGCGATGGAGGGCGATTGGCTCACTGGGTCTTCGCGGCGGCGAAACGGTGCTCGATCTGTGCTCCGGGACGGCCGATCTGGCGATTGCCGCGACTCGGGGACGCCGCGGTGCCCGACATGTGATTGGTGTCGACTTTTCGGGCGCCATGCTGCGGTACGGCGCGCGGAAGCTCGCCCGGCGTGGCCTCATGGATACCGTCTGGCTCACGCAGGGCGACGCGATGCGGATTCCGGTTCGGTCCAGCAGCGTCGATGCGGCAACGGTCGCCTTTGGCATTCGAAACGTCGAAGCGCCCGCCGTCGTATTTCAGGACGTGCTGCGGGTGTTGCGCCCGGGCGGGAGATTCGCGATTCTCGAGTTTGGCCTGCCGCCGATGCCGGGCGTTCGACAGCTCTATATGGCCTATTTTCGCCATGTACTGCCGCGGATCGGCCAGCTGATGTCCGGACATACGTCGGCGTACAGCTACCTGCCCGCCTCGGTCAGCACGTTTCCGGAGCCCGCCGTGATGGTGTTGGCGCTGGAGAATCAAGGATTTATCAACGTACGAGCCGTCCAGTTGACCCTCGGCGTCGTCTATCTGTACAGCGCCATGAAGCGGCCTTGATGCTCCAGTCTGTCGGTCCCGCCTCGATGGGCCGCATCTCGAACGCTTCTAACCTGGATGCTATAATCGACCAAAGTGCTCCGATTCCGAAGTGCGGCAACAGTAGTCCGGAGCGCGGCGCCCGGATCGCAAGGCGCGACGACCGAGAATATCGGGAATATTCGAGGAAGGAGCAACGCCGCGAGGCCGGGGCCCCCGACGCGGCAGCCGCGTTGGGGTGGCAGCCGGGATGCCCCGCCCGGAATACGTGGTCGTACTTCGGAATCGGGGCACTGAGTTCCTGATGTACTTCAACTTCGACGATCGACACCCTGATGTTTCCGGCATGGACCGCGCCATGTCGTGGCGCGAGGGTGTACTCCTGTCGCTCGTCCTGCATCTGGCCGGCACGATCCTCGTCATTCTGGCTCCGCAGTTGTTCCCGGTTGGGAAACCCGATGCGAGCGAAGTCGAGCAGAAGATGGCGCTGATGCGGCAGCGCGAGAACGACGCCCGCCGATTCGTCTTCGTGCAACCGCGCGCCGAGTTCGAGGCCAGGCAGAAGCCGAAGGGTTCGGATTTGTCAGATCGGGACCGCGCGACGCAGACGCCGGAACGTGCGCCCAACCCGATGAACATGCAGCCGTTCTCGCGGGGGAACACGCCCGAACGCATCGACCAGCCCGCCACGCCGGCGCCACCGCAGATGCAGGCATTTCAGAATATGGCCAATCCCGGGCAGCCGGCGCCAGGGCCTCCGGGAGCGAAGGTGCAGGAGGATTCGGTACTGCGGGGCCTGACGGGGGCGGCGGCCCTTACGCGAGCCGGTGCCGGGGGCACGGCGGGGGATCGACTGGGCGATGCCCTCCGCAACGTGCAGAAGTACACGCCGCCGCAGATCTTCGACAACTCGCAGGGCGGTGGCCAGTTTGGTTCGGCGATCCAGTTCGATACCAAGGGTGTCGAGTTCGGACCGTGGGTCAGGCGCTTCATCGCGCAGATCAAGCGGAACTGGTTCATCCCGTACGCCGCGATGTCCCTGAAGGGGCACGTCGTCGTCACCTTTGTCGTGCACAAGGATGGCAGCATCACGGAGCTGGGTGTGGCGGGCCCCTGTTCGATCGACGCGTTCAACAACTCGTCGTTTAACGCCATCGCGACGTCGAATCCCACGCAGCCGCTGCCGCCGGAGTACCCGGACGAGAAAGCCCGCTTCACCGTCACCTTTTATTACAACGATCCCCCGCCCGATCGGTAATGGCACCGCCGAATCGCATTCAACAGCTCGGCTGGTTCGCGCTGCTCTCCCTGCTGGCCGCGTGGGTCGTGCTTCGGGTCATCGGCTGGCTGTGAGCAACGGGCACGCCGAGACCGATCGCACGGTTGTGGCCATCCTGGGGCCGACTGCCAGCGGCAAGAGCGCGCTCGGCCTCGCTCTGGCAAAACGGTTTGGCGGCGAGATCATCAGTTGCGACTCGACAGCCGTGTACAAGGGCTTCGATATCGGAACCGACAAGGTGCCGCTCGCCGAGCAACAAGGCGTCCCTCACCACCTCGTCGATCTGGTCGACCCCGGCTGTGAGTACACGGCCGCCGACTATGCCCGCGACGCGATGCGGGTGATCGTCGACATCAGGCGGCGTGGCAGGCTTCCCATCCTGGTCGGCGGCACGGGCTTCTATTACCGCGCGCTCGTTCGTGGGCTCTTTCCCGGTCCCGCGCGCGATCCCGCGATCCGGAGCAGACTCGAGCGCATCGCGGCGCTGCGCGGTGTCGAGCGCCTCCATCGCTGGCTGGCGCGTGTCGATCCGCCATCCGCCAGGCGCATCCAGTCGCGCGACCTGGTCCGCATCGTGCGCGCCCTCGAGGTGTACGTGAAGAGCGGCATTCCGCTGACGCAGCATTTCGCCAAGACGCGCGCACCGCTCGACGGCTGGTCGGTCATCGGCTTGGCGGTGTCGCCGCCGTGGGCCGAAATCACGGACCGAATTGCGCGGCGCGTGGACATCCAGTTTGCGCGCGGCATTGTCGGCGAAGTGCGGCAGGCGCTCGCGAGCGGCGTGCCGGCAACATCGCGCCCGTTCACCGGATACGTCTATCGTCGGGTGCTCGAGCACGTGCGCGGTGAGCGTGACGAGGCCGCGACCCGCGCGTTGATCGTGATCGAGAACCGTCACTACGCGCGCCGACAGTTGATCTGGTTCCGTAAAGAGCCTAATCTAGTCTGGATTCACAGGGCTGGTGAACGAGACGAGACGATCGACGACGCCGGGCGCGCGGTTGGTGCGCGACTCGGTCCGATCTCGGCATCCGGTCCCTTTGCGGAGAATGCCACGCATGGCCCAGATTTCTGAGACGAGAGCGCCGGCGGCCCCTGATGTCCAGGACGGCTTCCTCAACATCGCCCGGCGCAGTCGCGCCACGGTGCGGTTTCTCCTGATGGACGGCACCGAATTCGAGGCGCGCGTCAAGACCTTCGATCGATTCGCCGTGATCGTCGAACATGACGGCACCGACACCATGGTCTTCAAGCATGCCATCGCGTCGATTCGCGCACCGCGCGCGACCAACACGTCCGACTCCGCAGACCAGGGCTGATCGCGCCGCCCTCTCGGGCCCGCCAACTGCATCGGACAGACCCATGCCGCTCCAGCCGTTCCGTCGAGTCTTTGTCATCGTCATCGACAGCGTCGGTGTCGGCGAACTGCCGGATGCCGCCGTCTACGGAGACGAGGGCAGCAATACGCTGGGGCACATCGCGGAACGCCATCTGCTCCGCATCCCGCACCTTAATGCCCTCGGCATCTCGTGCATCCTGCCGCTTGCCGGCCAGGTTCCGCCCGTGTCGCCCGGGGCGGCGTACGGCCGCATGGCCGAGCGCTCGCCGGGCAAGGATTCGGTGACCGGCCATTGGGAACTGATGGGCATCGTGCTCGATCGCGCGTTCCCGACGTTTCCGCACGGCTTCCCGGTCGACGCGATCCGCGAGTATGAGCGGCGCATCGGTCGCACGACCATTGGCAACACCGTCGCGTCAGGAACGCAGATCATCGATGAGTTGGGTCCTGAGCACATGCGGACCGGTCAGCCGATCGTCTATACCTCCGCCGACAGCGTGTTTCAGATTGCGGCACACGAGGACGTGATCCCGGTGCCGGAGCTGTACCGAATCTGCGAGATCGCCTACCAGATGTTTGGCGTTGGCATGGGCGTCGGTCGGGTGATTGCCAGGCCATTCGTCGGCCAGCCCGGCAGGTTCAAGCGAACCTCGAACAGGCACGACTACGCGCTTCCGCCGTTCGAACCCACGTTGCTCGATCGGCTGACGACGAAGGGGGTGCCCGTGATCGCGATCGGCAAGATCCGCGACCTGTTTGCCGGGCACGGGATTGGCGAGGCCGTTCATACGACGTCGGACTCGGACGGAATGGACGCCATCGATCGCGCGATCGCATCCGCGCCAGACGGTTTCATCTTCGCCAACCTCGTGGACTTCGACACCCTGTACGGTCATCGCAACGACGTGGCAGGCTATGCGGCGAATCTCGAGCGGTTCGACGTGCGTCTGGGCGCGCTGCTTCCGCGTCTCCGGACCGATGACTTGCTGATTCTCACGGCGGACCACGGTAACGATCCCACCACAGCGAGCACCGATCACGCCCGTGAGTACGTGCCGCTGCTTGCGCAGGGCGCGCATGTCGACGCAGGTGTCGACCTCGGCACCCGTGAGACGTTTGCCGATCTCGGCCAGACGCTGGCGGAACTCTTCGGTGTCGGGCCGTTGCGCCATGGGCGCAGTTTCCTGCGCGAGATCGTCAGGCAGGACGCGTAGCGATAGGAGACGGCTTGTGCCGACGATCCGCGAAGTCCTCGAGCAACGCGAAGAGCGCATGCTGGCCCCGCAGGCGACCCGGAGCGCGGCCAGCCGGGGTCGGTTGCGGCCGGAACCAGAAGATGACATCCGTCCCGCCTTCCAGCGCGATCGGGATCGCATTCTCCACTGCAAGGCGTTTCGCCGGCTCAAGCACAAAACCCAGGTCTTCTTCGCTCCGACAGGCGATCACTACCGGACCCGGCTTACGCATACCCTCGAGGTCTCGCAGATTGCGCGGACCATCGCCAAAGCGCTGGCCCTCCACGAAGAACTGACCGAGGCCATTGCGCTCGGCCACGACCTGGGCCACACGCCCTTTGGCCACCAGGGGGAGCAGGTGCTGGCGGACCTCGTACCGGGTGGCTTTGAGCACTACCATCAGAGCCTGCGCATCGTGGATGTGCTCGAGCGGGATGGTGCCGGGTTGAATCTGACCGTCGAGGTGCGGGACGGTATCTCCAACCATTCGAAGGGTAAACGCGGCGCACCGATCGGCCCGGACGTGTCGGCTCAAGCGATGACGATCGAGGGGCAGATTGCGCGCGTCTCGGATCTGATCGCCTACGTCAATCACGACATTGACGATGCCGTTCGGGCCGGCATCCTGGGATACGACGCGCTTCCGGCCGGGCCGGTGGAGGTGCTGGGCCTGACGCATTCGCGGCGAATCGGGCGGCTGGTCGCAGACGTGGTGACCACGACGCTCGAAGGCGGCTTGTCAGGCATCAGGATGACCGAGCCGGTCCTCCAGGCGCTGCTCGAACTCCGGAGCTTCCTGTTTGCCAGCGTGTACGAGAACCAGTTATCGACCGCCGAGTTCAAGAAGGCGGCTGGCATTCTCGGCGGCCTGTGGGAGAAGGTCCGGGAGCAGCCCGAGCGGTTCCTCGATCGTCGGACGCTCGACGGCGAGGGGCTCGATGCCGCCGCGAGGGACTTCCTGGCCGGCATGACCGATCGATACGCCGTCGCCCTCTACGAGCACCTTTTCATCCCCAAGCCGTGGGTCGAACTGGCCGGCCGCTGGGACGGTCGGGTGGAATAGGCTGTCGGGTGGAATAGGCTGACTGCGGGCGGGGCACATGGTATAATCAAAAGTCTGTGCATATCCCGGAAGTCGCGACAGATGAGTGACTTGCTGCTGGATGTCAGCCAGATGCGTGAGGCGCATGCTCGCGTTGAGCGGACCGTATCCGCCGACGCGCTGGCCAACGACACTGGCGTGTTCGGCGTGGACGGGCCGGTGCGTCTGGCTGTCGCGATCCAGAAGGATCGCCAGCAGTTCCGGCTGATAGGCAAAGTGCAGGCGACGCTCGAACTCGAGTGCAGCCGGTGCCTGGTCGGGTTCGAGATGCCGGTCGACGTGGCGTTCGACGTGCTCTATCTGCCCCATTCCGATGCCAAAGCGGATGGGGAAGTGGAAATCGAAGACGACGACCTGTCAACCGCGTATTACCGCGATCAGGTCATCGACCTCGGCCAGTTGGTGATGGAGCAGTTCTTCATGGTTGTCCCCATGAAGCCGCTCTGCCGCGAGACCTGCCGGGGACTCTGCTCGATGTGCGGCACGAACCTGAACACCGGCTCGTGCTCGTGCACGGCCCGATGGGAGGACCCGCGGTTGGCGGTTCTCCGGGAGATCAAGAAGGATACGTAGTCATGCCGAATCCAAAACGACGACATTCCAAGCAGCGGACCGCCAAGCGGCGCACGCACGACGCGCTCAAGCCCATCTCGCTCGGCCAGTGTCCACAGTGCCACGAAGCGAAGGCCCCTCATACGATCTGCGCCCATTGCGGATACTACCGCGGGCGGCAGGTTCGCGAGGTTGAAGAGACCTAGCCCACATGCGGGTTGCCGTCGACGCCATGGGGGGCGACCGCGCTCCCCGCGTGGTCGTGGAGGGGGCAGTGGCCGCCGTCCGGTCAACCGGAGTTGGCGTGACGCTGGTCGGTCCTCCTGAGTTGCTGCGCGCGGAACTGGACCGCGTGCCAGACTCCGCGGCGCTCGACATCACGATCGCGCCGGCGGCCGACGTGGTCGGCATGGGCGAGACGCCCGCCAGAGCGCTCCGGCGCAAACCTCAGGCTTCAATCAAGGTCGCGGCGGAATTGGTAGCCAACGGTGAGGCCGCCGCGCTCTTCAGCGCGGGCAACACCGGCGCGACCGTGCTCGCCGCCTATACCGCGCTGGGACTGCTGGAGGGGGCCGAACGTCCGGCTCTGGCCGCCACAGTGCCGACCCAGTCGGGGGCGGCCATTCTGCTCGACGTCGGGGCCAATGCGAACTGCCGGCCGCGCCACCTGCTCACCTTCGGCATCATGGGCGCCGTGTTCGCCCGCGTGAGTCTTGGAACCGGCGAACCGCGGGTCGGGCTGTTATCGATTGGCGAGGAAGAAACCAAAGGCAATGCGCTCACCCGTGACGCGCACGCGCTCCTGAAGAGCAGCCGCCTCCAGTTCATTGGCAATGTCGAGGCGAGGGACGTGTACTCCGGGGCCGCCGACGTCGTCGTCTGCGATGGCTTCACCGGCAATGTGGTGCTCAAGGTGAGTGAGGGCGTCGTCGAGATGATCGACGCCGTCTGGCGGCAGGTCGCGTTGTCTGATCGCGGGACGGCAGGGCAATCGGCGGCTGTCGAGGCCTTCGAGCGATTCCGGACGCGCGTCGACTACTCCGAGTACGGCGGTGCGCCGCTGCTTGGTGTCGCGGGCGTGTGCATCGTGGGCCACGGCCGGTCGTCGGAGAAGGCCGTGCGCAATGCGATTGTCATGGCCCATCGGTTCGCGACCGAGGGCCTGGTCCCGCGGATCCAGCAGGAATTATCGTTATTGCAGGGGATGGCATCGTGATCGCATTCTTGTTTCCGGGACAGGGGTCGCAGAAAGTCGGGATGGGGCGCGCGTTTGCCGACGCCTTTCCCGTGTGCCGGGACGCGATGGCGGAGGCCGATGCGGCGCTTGGTGACGATCTGAGCGGACTGTGCTACAACGGCCCCGAAGACAAGCTGGTGCTCACGGAGAATACGCAGCCTGCGATCCTGGCCGTGAGCGTGGCGCTTGGTCGCCTGCTCGTGTCGAAAGGCGTGCGGCCAGCGTTTGTTGCCGGGCATAGTCTCGGCGAGTACTCCGCGCACGTGGCGGCCGGGACGATCACGTTTGGCGATGCGCTGAGAATTGTGAGACGCCGGGGGCGCTACATGCAGGAGGCCGTTCCGGTCGGACAGGGGGCCATGGCGGCCATTCTGGGCCTCGACGCGGACAAGGTCGTCGCCGCCTGCGCCGATGCGGCGCAGGGCGATGTGGTGAGCGCGGCGAATCTGAATGCACCCGGGCAGGTGGTCATCGCCGGGTCGAAGGACGCAGTCGCGCGGGCCATTGTGCAGGCGAAGGCTCGAGGAGCCAGGCGCGCGATTCCGCTCCCTGTGAGCGCCCCGTTCCACTGCGCGCTCATGAAGCCGGCCGAAGAGCGGCTCGCGCCCGAACTTCGGGGGTTGGCCGCGGCTGATCCCGTCGTGCCCGTGGTGGCCAACGTCGACGCCGAGCCCAAGCGCGATGCCCGGTCGGCTATCGAGGCGCTGGTTGCCCAGGTGTCGTCGCCGGTTCGTTGGGAACAGGTGATGCAACGGCTTGCATCCGAAGGCATCCGCAAGTATGTTGAAGTGGGCCCGGGGACGGTGCTGACCGGGCTTGGCCGCAAAATTCTCAAGGACGCAGCCTTTCTGACGATCGAGGAGCCGGCAGACCTCGACGCCGTGGTGGCGGCCCTGTTGCTGTAAGTCCTGAGCGAACGAGCGTGGCACGCAAGGCGAGTGAGTCGAAGGATCGTAAGCCCTGAGCCCACGCGGCTGGCTGGCGATGCGCGTGAGTCGAAGGGGAGTCGGATGCAACGATGGTTGATTTGACAGGGAAAGTCGCGGTCGTGACCGGTGGGGCCAGAGGGATTGGCCAGACGATCGCTGCCGAGTTGGCGCGATGCGGGGCCAGCGTGGTCGCGGCCGACGTGCTGGCGGCGGTCGGATCCGGGACGGCAGCGACCGGTGACGGGCGTGCCATCGAGACGGCCGTGATGGACGTGACCGACGCCAAGGGGGTCGAGGCGACGATCGCCGATATCATCGCCCGCCACGGGCGCATCGACATCCTGGTGAACAACGCCGGCATCACCCGCGACCAGTTGCTGATGCGCATGAAGCGGGAAGACTGGGACCGCGTGCTCAACGTGAACCTGACGGGCACCTTCATCTGTGCACAGGCGGTGTTGCGGCCGATGATGAAGCAGCGCGTCGGCCGGATCATCAGCATCAGCTCGGTGGTCGGCCAGATGGGCAACGCCGGGCAGTCGAACTATGCGGCGTCGAAGGCCGGGTTGATTGGATTCAGCAAGTCGCTCGCTCGCGAGGTGGCATCGCGCAACATCACGGTCAACGTGGTGGCGCCTGGGCTCATCGATACCGATATGACGCGCGCGCTTCCGCCCGAGACGCAGAACGAGTGGCTGAGCAAGGTGCCCCTCGGGCGCTTCGGCAGCCCGGAGGATATCGCGTCGGCCGTCTGTTTCCTGGCCTCGAACGAGGCTTCGTACATCACGGGGCAGGTCCTTGCCGTCAACGGCGGGATGTATACGTAGGAGGATGCATGTCTGCGGTTGCTGACAAGGTCAAGAAGATCATTGTGGACCAGCTGGGCGTCGACGAAGAGGAAGTGACGCAGGATGCGTCGTTCGTGGACGACCTCGGCGCGGACTCGCTCGACACGGTCGAGCTGGTGATGGCGTTCGAAGAGGAGTTCGGGATCGAGATCCCGGATGAGGACGCCGAGAAGATCACCCGCGTGAAGGAAGCCATCGAGTACATCGAAGCCCACTCGAAAAAGAAGTAGTCGGGCATCCCGACGGAGGCTCAGGTGAACAGGCGCGTTGTTGTGACGGGCGTCGGGTTGGTGTCGCCGCTTGGCGTCGGCACCGAGGCGACATGGGAGGGCCTCTGTGCGGGCCGCAGTGGTGCGGGCCGCATCACGAAGTTCGACCCCTCGGCGTTCGCCGCGCAAATCGCCCACGAGGTCAAGGGTTTCGACCCGTTGCAGTTCATGGAGAAGAAGGACGTCAAGAAGATGGACGTCTTCATCCACTACGCGATTGCCGCGTCCCAATTCGCGGTGACCGATGCCGGGCTTGTCATCGGGCCCGAGAACGCGCCGCGTGTCGGCGTGTTCATCGCCTCCGGGATCGGCGGATTCGGGACCATCGAGCGCGAACACAAGGCGCTGCTCGAAGGCGGGCCGAGGAAGATCTCACCGTTCTTCATTCCTGCGGCCATTATCAACCTGGCGTCCGGCCAGGTCTCGATTCGCCTGGGTGCTAAGGGGCCGAACCTGGCCAGCTGCACGGCCTGCTCGGCATCCGCGCATGCGGTGGGCGATGCTTACGAAATCATCAAGCGGGGTGCGGCCGACGTGATGATCGTTGGCGGCTCCGAGGCGGCGATTACGCCTATGGGGGTCGGGGGATTTGCCGCGATGCGGGCGCTCTCGACGCGCAACGACGAGCCCGAGCGGGCCAGCCGGCCATTCGACAAGGATCGCGATGGCTTCGTCATGGGCGAAGGATCCGGCGTGCTGGTGGTCGAGGAACTCGAGCACGCGCGCCGTCGCGGCGCGGGCATCTACGCCGAGATCGTCGGCTACGGCATGACCGCCGATGCGTTCCACATCACGGCGCCCTCGGAAGACGGTGATGGGGCCGTTCGGGCCATGGACATGGCGATCAGGTCGGCCGGGGCGATCCCGTCGCAGGTGGACTACATCAACGCGCACGGGACCTCCACGCCCTTCAACGACAAGCTGGAGACGCTGGCCATCAAGACGCTCTTCGGTGAACACGCCCGCCGACTGGCCGTATCGTCCACCAAGTCGATGACCGGACATCTGCTCGGCGCCTCTGGCGGTCTCGAAGCCGGCATTCTGGCGCTGGCCATTCGTCGCCAGACGATGCCTCCGACCATCAACCAGGACACCCCCGATCCCGAGTGCGATCTCGACTACATCCCGTGGAAGGCTCGCACCGCACCCATCACGTACGCCTTGTCGAATTCGTTCGGGTTTGGCGGAACCAACGCCGTCATCCTGATGCGCCGCTTCGACGGCTGAGGTCCGAGGTCGTATCCTCATGAAGATCGCGGTCTGCATCAAACAGGTTCCGGCACGCGACTGGCAGCCGCGCGTCAATGACGATCGCACGTGGGTGCGGGACCAGGACGCGTCGTTCGAGATGAACGAGGCCGACGCCTACGCGCTCGAAGAAGGCCTGCGCCTCAAAGAGAAACACGGGGGCGAAGTCGTGGTGTGCTCGGCTGGGCCGGCCAGAGTGGCCCAAGTCCTCCGGGAGGCGCTGGCGCGTGGCGCGGACCGGGCGATTCATGTCGAAGACGATGGCCTCGAAAGAGGCGATGCGTTCGCGGTTGCGGAGGCGCTGGCCTCGGCGATGCGGGACGAGCAATTCGACCTCGTGCTCACCGGGTTGCAGTCCGACGACCAGGGCTTCGCGCAGACCGGAGTCGTGCTGGCCGGGACGCTGGGCATCGCGTCGGCGACGATCATCATGGAAGTCGATGTGCAGCCGGGCGCCGTCCGCGTCAAACGGGAACTCGAGGGCGGGTGGTTCCAGTTCGTCACCCTGCCGCTCCCGGCTGTCCTGACGATTCAGAGCGGCATCAACCAACTGCGGTACGCGACGCTCAAGGGCATCATGGGGGCCAAGAAGAAGGAGATTCGCAAGGCAGTTCCGCCCGCGGGTCTCGCGTCTCGGCAGCGCATCGTCAGCCTGTATGTGCCGGAGAAGAAGAAGCACACCGAGATGATTGGTGGCTCAGCTGCCGAGGCGGCCAAGGAACTCGTCCGACGGCTTCGTGACGAGGCTCGGGTGATTTCATGATCCTCGTCATCGCGGAACAGCAGGGCGGAACGCTTAATCGCACGAGCCTGGAGACCATCGCAGCCGCCCAGCAGGCTGGCAGCGAGGTGAAGGTCGCCGTGGCCGGCGCCGATGTGTCGGCGGTGGCGGCGGCACTCTCGGCAGCCCAGGTGGCCGAGGTCCTGTGCGTGCAGGCCGCGGCACTCGACGCCTACACGTTGGACGGTTACGTGGCGGCGCTCGCGCAGGTCATTCAGAGCGAGCGGCCCGACCACGTGTTTCTGCCGCACACCTATCAGACGCGCGACTTTGCGCCGGCGCTGGCCGTCAGGCTGGGAATGGCGCTCGTGACCGACTGTGTCGCGACCAAGTGGCAGGACGGCAAGCTCATTGCCGCGCGGCCGATGTTCCAGGGGCGTCTGTACGCCGATGTGGCGACGAGCGGCCCGGCGCTGGTCACGTTCCAGATTGGTGCGGTTCGCGCCGACAGCCTGGTGAATGGCAGCGCGCCAGCGCCCATTCGCACCGTGGCGGTGGCGATCGACCCCGGCGCGATCCGCCAGAAGCCGGAGGCGCCGTTCCGCGAGGCCAAACAGGCCGTCGATTTGACGCAGGCGGAGCGCATCGTGTCGGTGGGGCGCGGGATCAAGGAGCAGGACAAGATCGACATGGCCCGGCAACTCGCCGCCGCGATTGGCGCCGAACTTGGAGCCTCGCGGCCGATCTGTGACGCGGGCTGGCTGCCGATGGACCGGCAGGTGGGCAGTTCCGGTCAGACGGTGGCGCCCAAACTCTATCTGGCCCTTGGCATCTCCGGCGCGATTCAGCACCTGGTTGGCATGAAGGGTGCCCATATCATCGTCGCGATCAATAAGGACCCCGAAGCGCCCATCTTCGAAATCGCGGACTACGGTATTGTGGGAGACCTGTTCGAGATCGTGCCTGCCATGCTCAAGGAGCTACAGGGCTAGTGCACCCAGCGGAGATCTGGATTTTCCGCTTCGTCGTCCTGGCGTTCGCGGCGGCCTTTGCGGCCCAGATCGCGACGCGTCTCCGGCTGTTCCTCCGCGCGCCCAACAACATCCGTATTCCTGATGGCGAGTCGGGCGTCCGGATCTGGCGCGTCGTTCGGGAAGTGGTCTTCCAATCGCGGACCATCGCCGAGCGGCCGCTAGTGGGGCTGGCCCACCTGGGCGTGTTCTGGGGATTCTGCGCGTTCGCGTTGTTCACGGCCGTCGAATTCCTGCGCGGGCTGGGCGTGGCGGATCTGACGACGACCGGGTGGTTCGCGACCTACGCCCTCCTGCTGGTGCCGTTTGCGCTGGCCGTCCTGGTCGGGATCACGGGCCTGATCATCCGGCGCGTGTTCGTCCGGCCTCCCGCCCTCGGGGCATACGTCTCAAAGGAATCCGTGTTGATCGGGTTCTTCATCATCACGCTGATGGTGACGTTTCTGCTCGACTTCAGCCTGACCGAGGGCGTGTCCGCGCGCGTCAACTGGTGGGTGCACGCGCTGGTGATTCTCAGCTTCATGGTGGTGATTCCGGGTTCGAAACACTTCCACCTGCTGGTGTCGCCGGTCACGGTCTATCTCCGGTCGAGCGCGCTCGGGACGGTGCCGAATCTCGATTTCGAGCGGGAGCAGGTTGGCCTCGAGACGTTGAACGACGTCGAGCGCAAGCAGGTACTCGATGCGTTCACGTGCGTGGAATGCGGACGGTGTCAGGTGAACTGCCCGGCCCACGCGACTGGGAAGCTCCTGAACCCCAAGACGCTGATTCTTCAGAACGAGGATGCGCTGCTGGCCGGTAAGATGGATGTGAAGCTGGCCGACATCTTCGATGCGACGGTGCTGTGGCAATGCACCACCTGTGGGGCCTGCGAGAACCAGTGCCCGGTGGGTGTGGAGCATCTGCCGCTGATTATTGGCGCCCGCCGCGGCCTCGTGTCAAATGGCGAGGCGCCCGATGCGCTGGGCGCGGTCTACAACCACGTCGAGCGACGTGGCAACATCTGGGGCCTCGGCGCCGACGAGCGACAGAAGTTCGTGCAGGCGGCCGGGCTCGAGATCTTCGATCCGGCAAGACACGAGTACCTGATGTGGCTCGGGTGCGCAGGCGCGTTCGAGGCCGACTTCCAGAAAGGCCTGCGGTCGCTGTTCGAGATTCTGAGGGCGCGGGGTATCACGTTCGGCGTACTCGCGAAGGAACGGTGCACGGGGGACGTGGCAAAACGCACCGGCAACGAGTACCAATTCCAGGAACTCGCGCGCGCCAACATTGAGAACTTCACCGCGGCTGGCGTCACGAAGATTCTCACGTCCTGCCCGCACTGTCTGCGCACGATTGGGGTTGACTACCAGGAGTTCGGGTTGACCGTCGAGGTTGTCCACTCGTCGGTCCTGGTCGCCGCGATTACCAGGGACGTGGCCGTGCCGGTCATCGATCAGGTGACCTTTCACGACCCTTGTTACCTGGGTCGATACAGCGGGCATACCGAGGAGCCTCGGGTCCTGCTTCAGCGGTTCGGTGCGTCGATATCCGAGCCGGCACGACATGGCGCGAATCCCTTCTGTTGCGGCGCGGGTGGCGGGCTCCTGTTCGAAGAACATGAGGAAGGCAAGCGCATCAGCCAGGAACGACTTGAGCAACTGGAGGCGACTGGCGCCACGACCATTGTGACGGCGTGCCCGTTCTGCTCGATTATGCTGAAGGGTGCGCAGGCGTCGGCCAATTCGGCTGTCGAGTTCGTCGACCTGATGACGTTTGTCGAAGGAAAACTGAAGACCGTCCAGTGAACGAACCTTCCTGGCAGGGCTCCCGTCTCAAGCGTGCCCAAGTCGCGGCAATTGCCGCCGTCGGATATCCCCTTATTGCATTGCTCGGTCGGACGTTCCGCTGGCGGGTGGGCGGATACCAACATTACGATGCGGTGGTGGCTGCCGGCCGCCAACCCATCCTGTGCCTGTGGCACGGCCGAATCCTGCCCGGGACGGTCTTCCTGAAGCGGCGGGGCATTGTCGTCATCACGAGCCAGAACTTTGACGGCGAGTGGATTGCGCGCATCATCCAGCGCTTCGGGTTCGGGACGGCGCGCGGGTCGAGTTCGCGCAACGCGGCCGGTGCGCTGCGGCAGATGGTTCGCGAGATGCGTGCCGGGCATCCGACGGCCATCACGGTCGATGGCCCGCGGGGACCGGCCGGCGTAGCCAAGGCCGGTGCGGTGTGGTTGGCGATGGCGAGTGGCTGCCCGCTCGTGCCGTTTCACATCGAGGCTGAGCGGTTCTGGACGCTCCGAAGCTGGGATCGCGCACAGATTCCCAAGCCGTTCAGTCGCGTGGCCTTCGTCGTCGGCGAGCCGCTGGAAGTACCTCGTGAACTGGACGAGGCCGGGATTGACGTCTACCGGCAGCAGCTCGAGACCCGGCTGGCGGCACTGCGCGATCGGGCGAGAGCGCTCGTCAGCGGGGAGGCGTGATGCCGATCGTGATCGCCACATCTGATCGCTGTGCGCTCCATCAGCCGCCGCCGGGCCACCCGGAGCGGCCGGAGCGCTACGACGCCATGTCGGTGGTAGCGGGGCAATGGCGCGATCGGGGCGCGCAGGTGGTCGAGCCCAATCGCGCGACGCGCGAGCAGTTGGTCAGAGTGCATCACGCGGCGTACCTCGACGAGCTTGCGGAGACGGCAGGGCAGGCCGTGATGCTGGACCCTGACACGTTTACCTCTCCCGAATCGTGGGAGGTCGCAACTGTGGCTGCCGGTGCCGCACTGAAGGCGGTCGATGCCGTGCTCGGAGGAACCGTCACGCGAGCAGCTGCCTTGGTCCGGCCTCCTGGTCATCACGCCGAGCCGTCGCGCGCCATGGGATTCTGCCTGCTGAACAATGTGGCGATTGCGGCCGCCGAAGCGCTGGCGCGCGGCGTCAATCGAGTCGCCATCGTCGATTTCGACGTGCATCACGGCAACGGGACCCAGTGTGCCTTCCTTGCGGATCCACGAGTCTTGTTCGTCTCAACTCACCAATGGCCCTACTACCCGGGATCGGGACATGAGGCCGAAGTTGGCGTGGGTGACGGCGAGGGGTACACGGTAAACGTACCCATGGAGGCCGGCGCCACAGACGATGACTACGATGTCGTGTTTCGTCACATCGTGGTGCCAGTCGTCACGCTGTTCAATCCTGGCCTGGTGCTTGTCTCGGCCGGCTACGATGCGCATGAACTGGACCCCCTCGGGGGCATGCGCATGACGGACGCGGGCTACGGCCGCTTGACGCGTCATCTCGTCGCCGTAGCGGACCAGTGCGCGGCGGGCCGCCTCGTGATGGTGACCGAGGGCGGGTATCACCTGCCGGCGCTGGCGGCGTCGCTTGACGCGTCGCTTCGCGCGCTGGACGGAGAAGACAGGGAGGTCGGGGCCGCCACTGTCCAAGCCAAGGCCGAGCCGCCAGTTCGTGGCAACGCGGCCGTCAAGAGGGTCCGCGCCGCCCAGGCTCGTTACTGGCGTGGACTATAATTCCTGAAGTATGACTGAGTATCAGCCGCAGGTCATCGAGAAGAAGTGGCAGAAGCGCTGGGCCGATGCCCGGGCGTTCGAAGTGACGGAGGATCCGTCAAAGCCGAAGTTCTACTGCCTCGAGATGTTCGCGTACCCGTCAGGGCACGCGCACGTCGGTCACGTCCGCAACTACATGATCGGCGACGTGATGGCGCGGACCAAGCGGATGCGGGGCTATAACGTCCTGCACCCGTTCGGATGGGACGCCTTTGGGCTGCCCGCCGAGAACGCGGCCATCAAGAACGGCATCCATCCCGAAACGTCCACGCTGGCCAACATCGCGCACATGAAGGGGCAGTTGCGGCGTCTGGGCATCAGCTACGCCTGGGAGCGTGAGCTGGCGACGTGCCTGCCCGACTACTACAAGTGGAACCAGTGGCTGTTTATCCGCATGTTCGAGCGCGATCTGGCGTACCGGAAGCGCTCGTCGGTCAACTGGTGTTCATCGTGTCAAACCGTGCTCGCCAACGAACAGGTGGTCGACGGCGGATGCTGGCGATGCGGCACGCTGGTGGCCAATCGCGATCTCGATCAGTGGTTTCTGCGGATTACGCATTTTGCCGATGAACTGCTGCAGGCGATCGACGGGTTGACCGACTGGCCCGAAAAAGTCCTGACGATGCAGCGGAACTGGATCGGGCGGTCCGTGGGCACCCGTGTAAGATTCCCGCTGGTTGACGCTTCAGGATCTGGCGGATCCGTGGACATCGAGGTCTTTACGACCCGGATCGACACCATCTTCGGCGCGACCTTTGTCCTTCTGGCGCCCGAGCACGAGCTGGTCGAGCGCATGGCGGCCGAGTCGCCTGATCCGGCGGCCTTCCGCGAGGCCAACAACAGGTTCCGCAGGCAGGACCGGAGCGCCCGGCTGACTGGCGAGGTCGAGAAAGAGGGATTCAGCACCGGGCGGTTCGCCATCAATCTGTTCACCGGCGAGCACGTGCCCATCTGGGTCGCCAACTTCGTGCTGGGCGAGTACGGCACCGGCGCCGTGATGGCCGTGCCCGCGCACGACCAGCGCGACTTCGAGTTCGCCACGAAGTACAAGCTGCCCATCCGCGTGGTGATACAACCGGAGGGCGATGGCGCCGCGGTGCTCGACCCAGAGACGATGACCGCCGCGTACGAGGAACCCGGACGAGTGGTCGCCTCCGGGGAGTACAACGGCCTGTGGTCGACCGACGCCATCGACATCATGGCGGGCAAGGCCGAGCGCCGGGCGATTGGTCAGCGGACTGTGCAGTTCAGGCTCAAGGACTGGGGGATCTCGCGGCAGCGGTACTGGGGCACGCCCATCCCGATCATCTACTGCGAGTCGTGCGGCATGGTGCCCGTTCCGGATTCACAGCTCCCGGTCGTGTTGCCGAAGGTGGCCGAGTTCACGGGGCGCGGCAGTTCACCACTGGCGAGCGTTCCTGAGTTCGTCAATACGCCGTGTCCGAGGTGCGCCAGGCCCGCGCGCCGCGAGACGGACACGATGGACACGTTCGTCGATTCGTCATGGTACTTCTATCGCTTCTGCGATTCGACAAACGATCAGATGGCGTTCGACCCGGCCAAGGTCAAGTACTGGGCGCCGGTCGACTTCTACAGCGGGGGCGTCGAGCATGCGATCCTGCACCTGATCTACTCGCGGTTCTTCGCGCGGGTGTTCCGCGAACTCGGGATGGTGACCCACGACGAGCCGTTCGCCCGCCTGCTGACTCAGGGGATGGTGCTGAAGGACGGCGCCGTCATGTCGAAGTCGAAGGGCAACGTCGTCGACCCCGACGACATGATCGCCAGGTACGGCGCCGATGCCCTGCGGCTGTACGTGATGTTCGTGGCGCCGCCCGAGAAGGAAGTGGAGTGGAGCGACGCCGGGCTCGAAGGGGCCTTCCGGTTTCTGATGCGGGTCTGGCGTGTTGTGCAGGCGTGGCGCGAGCCGATGGCGTCGGGAGTGGTTCCGATCGTCGCGAGCGAACTGACCGACGCCGAGCGGGCGCTCAGACGCAAGACGCACGAGACGATCCGCCGCGTCACGCTTGACCTGGATCCCCGCGTCCACCTCAACACGGCGGTGTCGGCGCTGATGGAGCTGGTCAACCAACTCTACCTGTTTGCCGATCAGCACACGCTGGCCGGGCGGCCGGGGAGGAGAGCCGAGGAGGACGCGAGCGTCGAGGCCGAGCGGCCACAGACCGTCGCCGTGCTGTCCGAGGCCATCAGTGCGCTGGTGCTGATGCTGTCGCCCTTCACCCCTCACATGGCCGAGGAGTTGTGGGAGCAGATGGGACACCCGGACGGTATCATCCATGCGTCGTGGCCGTCGTCTGATCCGGAAGTGGCGAAGGCCGACGAGATCGTGATCCCCGTGCAGGTGAACGGTAAGCTGCGAGGGAGGATTACGGTTCCAGCCGACAGCTCCGAGGAGGACATTCGAGCCGCCGCGCTGGCGGACGGCGCGGTGGCCTCCCACGTTCACGGCAAGACGATGAAGAAAGTCATCGTCGCCAAGGGCAAACTCGTCAGCATCGTGGTGCAGTAGGAGTCACGTGCGTACGTTCTTCAAGATCGCCATCATCGTCGTGCTCGCGGCGCACACCGCCGCGTGTGGCTACACCCTCGCGGGCCGGGGCTCATTCTTGCCGGCGTACATCAAGACTGTCGGCATTCCGGAGTTCACGAATGCGACGCCGTACTTCGAGGTCGAGCGGCTGTTTACCGACAAGATCCGATCGGAGCTGATCGGGCGGGGCAAGTACCAGGTGCTGCCTCAGGCGACGGGGGTCGACGCGGTGCTCCGGGGTGCCATCGCGAGCATGACGATCCTGCCAGCCAACTTCAACCAGCAACAGCAGGCGACGCGCTTCGTCATCACGATCACCACGTCGATTGAGCTGGTGGACCTCAAGACGAACAAGAACATCTGGCAGAACCCAAGCATGGTATTTCGCGAGGAATACGATCTGCCGGCCGATCTGCAGGCCGGAGATCCTTCGGCCTTCTTCGGACAGAGTTCGAACGCGCTGCAACGGGTCGCGACCGATTTCGCGCGAACCGTGATCAGCTCCATCCTGGAAGCGTTCTAGGCCGGAGATGGCCGAGAAGGCACCGGCTCGCATCTCGCCCGCGGCGCTCGAGCAGCAGATTGCCTCGGGGCGCGTGCAACCTGTCTACCTGTTGTTGGGGCCCGATGACGAGGCCAAGTCGCGCCTGGTGGCGCGATTGGCGGAGACCATCGAGGAAGACCTCCGGGCGTTCAATGTCGACAAGGTGTATCCGGCCGAGCAGCGGGACGAGGCGCGCAAACAGTTCTGGAACCTGATGCAACTGGTCCGAACGCTCCCGCTGATGTCGCCGAGGCGGGTGGTCGTGGTCGCTCAGGCCGAGCGGCTGATGCCGATCTTCAAGCATCCAGAAGACGAAGCGCCCCGCGAACCGGTGGACAAGTCCGGGCGGCGCGGTAAGAAGGGTGTGGCGAAAGCCGCAGGCGAGGCCGAACTGGAGGCGCTCGAGCAGTACCTGCTCTCACCCTCGGCCGAGACGGCCCTCGTGTTTGTCGCGGGATCCGACCTGAAGCGCAACCTCAGGCCGGTGATGTTGATCGAGAAACACGCGACGGTCGTCGACTGCGATCCGCTGTCGGATGCCGGCGATGCCGCGGCGTGGGTCAAGGCGGAGGCCGCCAAAGAGGGGATTCGGATCGAGGCCGGAGCCGTGCGGTTGCTGGCCAGGCTGGCCGGCGATGACATCACCCGCCTGCGAGCTGAATTCGAGCGCGCGCTGGTGTTTGCGTCCGGCGACGGCCTGATCACGGAGGCTGCGGTGCAGGAAGTGGCGAGCGCACCGACGACGCGGGATCCCTGGGCGATGACCAACGCCATCGCCGCCGGCGACGCGAAGGGCGCGCTGCGCGAATTGGCGCTCAAGTTTGATGCAGGCGAGATGCCCGTGATGATCCTCGGGCAACTGGCGTGGTTTACGCGGATGAAGCTCGCGCCGGCCCGGGTGGCACGCGCGGTCGACGCAGAGTTCCGGACCGACCTCGCGCTGAAGACGTCGCGCGGGGAGCCGCGCATCCTGCTGGAGCGGCTCGTCGTCGAGTTGTGTGGAGAAGGAGACCGCCGAAAAGGTAGTTAAACCTTCTTGGCGGCGGTTCCGGCGGCGACCTTCGTCTGAAGTCGGGACTTGTACCGGGCGGCCGCGTTCTTGTGGATCACGCCCTTGGTCACCATCCGGTCAATGAGCGACACGGTGGCCTTCAACTCGTCCTTGGCCTTCAGGAACTCATCGTCGTCGATCAACGCGCGGATGGCTCTGAGGGCATTCCGGAGCTTGGAGCGGAACTGCCGGTTGTGTTCACGGTGGACGACATTCTGCCGATGCGCCTTGAGCGCGGATGCATGACTGGCCACAGGATCCTCTGAAACTCTATACACCACAGGCTGGCCCCATGCCGGCCCATGAACTTCGAATCATAGCATTTCGCGGCCGCTGGCGCGAGCCACAGCATCCCCCAAAAACACTGTGGGGCTACAAGTTCCGCCGGTGCATACCCCCGTTTCTTGTGGCTCGACGCGGTGCAGGCTCGCCAGATCTCCCTACCACGCGTGTGCAACCGTGTGCCGTCCCGGGCAGCCGAGTGCCGCCGCGATCCGCGCTGGCGTGGTGGCATCACCCTTGCCTCCACGAGAGGTCAGTGGCGTTCGTGTCGGACGCCAAACAGCCTGTTTCGGCACAGGCGAGACGCGGGAAGGGTATGCTGCAAACGGAACTGGGAAGAGTCGAATCGGTGCTGGTCACGCTCGAGAAGAAGCGCCCAGAGGTCGCGGCCCACTGCCGCCGTGTCGCGGCGTATTCGGTCCGGATGGCGTCCCAATACGGGTTCGATGCCGGGACCATCGAGACGATCAGGACGGGGGCCCTGCTGCACGATGTGGGTAAACTGCTGGTGCCGTCGCGCATCCTCAACAAGCCCGGTCGTCCCAACGCTCGTGAATGGCGCGAGTTGAAGATCCACCCGGAGTTGGGGACGGAGATCGCGCATCGCTGCGGGTTTGACGATGACGTGTGCAGCATTGTGCTGTCGCACCACGAGCGGTACGACGGGGCAGGGTACCCGGACGGCGTCGGCAAGGAGCATCTCCACTTCACCGTCAGGATCGTCAGCGTGATGGACACGTTTGATGCGCTGACCAGTTCCCGCGATTACCGGGAACGGTTGACCATTGACGCGGCCAGGACGCTGATTGCGCGGGGAGTGGGGAGCCAGTTCTGTCCGTGGGTCGTGAGCGGCTTGCTCGCCATGCCGCCGCAGATGTTCAACATGGGGCCGGCCGAGACGCGGACGGCGCCTCAGCAGGCAGAAGGACAAGTCTTCATGCCGCCAGAACAGATCGCCCAGTCCTGGCACGCACAGCCCCCCTCCGCCCTCTGCGCCTGCTAGAAAAGGGGTCTGACCCCATTTCGTGGGGGCTAGCGGCGGTAGCTGTAGACCTCGTAGTCGCCGGACGCTGGCTTGGTGTCGCTGTATCGCGACACGGGCTGGCCGTCGGCGTTGATGGCGACCGTCTTGTAGAGGACGCGGACACCCTGAGGAAGAGGAACGGTCTTGGCGGCCGTTCCCGAAGCCTGGTTCTTCGCGGTCGTTGCTGCGGCCGAAAGCGGGCTGATGTTCCGCACACGCTCGACGTAATCCTGGGTTTCGCGATATGGCGGCACCGCGTTGCCATACTTCTCAACGGCCATGGGGCCGGCGTTGTACGCCGCGAGGGCCAGCGTCTCGTCGGTGCCGTAGCGGTCGAGCAGCGTCCTGAGATACCGAACGCCCCCGCGGATGTTGTCCTCGGGGTCGTAGGCGTTGATGACGCCAACATCCAGGGCGGTCGACGGCATGAGCTGCATCAGGCCCATGGCGCCTTTGGGCGACCGGGCCCGCGGGTTGAAGCCGGATTCCACCTGGATGACGGCGCGGACCAGGTCGGTCCGGACGCCGTTTGCCGCCGCGTAGCGCTCAATCAGACCATCGAACTGACTGGCGTACTCGTCGGCCGGAGGGCGGGTGGCGAGAATCGTCCTGCTGGAGCCTGGTACAGCGTAGGTCTTATAGGCTCGCGTCTCCCGGGGCAGCGTGTCGCCCACAACCGGATTCCCATTCGCATCGCGCCAGATATAGATCTGCGCCTCAACCGGCCTGGCGAGGGCCAGTGTCACCATTCCGAACAGGAGCGCGAACGCGGCGCGAAGTATGGTCATAGCCTTCCATTGCCGTATCGGCGCGAGCGTCTCACGACTTCAGCCCTCCAGCAGTTTCACAATGGCCTGTCGGGCGGTTTCCATCAGTTCGTCGAGTCTTTCCGGGTTCTTGCCTCCGGCCTCGGCGAAATCCGGCCGTCCACCGCCCCCACCCCCGACAATTGGCGACACCAGCTTGACCAGCTTCCCAGCATGGACCCTGGCCGTCAAGTCGGGGGTCACCGACACGACCACCTGGACCCGTCCGTCCCCGACGGCGCCCAGCACCACGACACCCGAACCCAGCTTGCCCTTGAGCGAGTCGGCCAGGTCACGCAGCGCGTTCTTGTCCAGGTCGGCCACCTTGCGGGTCAGCACCTTTGCCGTCCCGACCGTCACCACGTCACCGGCATTGTCCGGCCCGCCGCCCATCGCGGCCTTCATCTTGAGCTGGCTGACCTCGCGGGTGAGGCGCTTCACTTCTCCCTGCAGCCGCTCAATCACTTCGACGGCTTGTTCCGAGGGGACATTCAGCCGGCCGAGGATACGCTCGACCGTTCGGCGCTGGGCCTGCAGACGGGCCACAGCCGCCGCTCCGGTGACGGCCTCGATTCGGCGGACCCCGGCGGCAATGCCGCCCTCCTCGACAATGACGAACGGTCCGATGTCGCCCGTGGCCCGCACATGGGTGCCTCCGCACAACTCGAGACTGAATCCCGGCACCGCGACCACACGCACCTTGTCGCCGTACTTCTCGCCAAACAGCGCCATCGCGCCGGCGGCCATCGCCTCCTGTGTCGATCGTACCTCGGTTTCCACCGGGGTGTTCTTGAAGGCCTGTTCGTTAACGAGGCGCTCGACCTCCGTGAGCTCTTCCGGGCTGAGCCCCGCGAAATGGACGAAGTCAAAGCGGAGTCGATCGGGTGTCACCAGTGAGCCGGCCTGCTTGACGTGAGCGCCCAGCACCTTCCTCAAGGCCGCATGCAGCAGATGCGTCGCGGTGTGATTTCGCCTGGTGGCATCGCGCAGGGAGACATCGACCTGGGCGTCGACCAGATCACGCGGCTTGAGCGAGCCGCTGGTGACGCGAACGCGATGCAGGCGGGGCCAGTGGCTACCGCCCCTCGCCATCCCTTCAACGATCGCATTGGCCGACCCATTGCTGGCGACGAGGCGTCCCGTATCAGAGACTTGTCCGCCAGCCTCGACATAGAACGGCGTCTTTGCCAGCGCCACGTACCCGATGGCGCCCTCGCCAATTGCTGCGGTCTCTCGACCACCTGTATCCAGGACGGCGACGACCGGTATGCCCGTCACGCTGGTCGAGGAATAACCGTCAAACGTATCGCCTGCTTGCTCAAGCGACGCGCGCGTCTGGTCGCCGACCGTATAGCTCGCGACGGCAGCCGCGCCGCCGAACCCGCTGCTGGCGCGCGCCCGCGTCTTCTGGGCCTCCATGGCCTGATCGAACCCCGGCTTGTCGAGCGCGAGACTCCGCTGCGCCGCCACATCTTCGATGAAGTCGTAGGGAAGGCCGTACGAATCGTAGAGCCGGAACACGTCGTCCCCCGCCACGGGGCCTGGGGCCGACCGATCCAGCAGTTCCTCGAGGCGGGGCAGGCCGGTGACGAGGAGCGATTCGAAACGTTCTTCTTCGCTGTGCACGACCTTCTTGACGTAGTCCTGTCCGGACCGCAACTCCGGATAGGCATCGCCCATCTGCGTCACGAGGACATCGACGAGGCGGAACAGGAACGGCTCGGTCAGGCCAAGTTTGTTGCCGTGCCGCATCGCTCGCCGCATGATTTTACGAAGCACGTAGCCGCGCCACTCGTTCGAAGGCACGACCCCATCCGCGATGAGGAAGGTCGTGGCGCGAGCGTGGTCGGCGATCACGCGCATCGACACGTCGGCCGGGTCCATCGTCCCGCCATGCCGCCGGTTGGTCATCGCGCCGATCGCGTCGAAAAGCGGCGCGAACAGGTTCGTATCGTAGTTCGACAGGACGCCCTGCATGATGGCCGTGATGCGCTCGAGCCCCATGCCGGTGTCGATCGACGGTGCGGGCAGCGGCTGCAGGGAGCCGTCCGGCTGGCGGTTGAACTCCATGAAGACGTTGTTCCAGACCTCGACGTAGCGGTCGCACGAACACTCGAGCCCGCGGCACACCGGCTCCGCGCACGGCACCGTGTTGCCCCGGTAGTAGTGGATCTCCGAGCATCGACCGCACGGTCCGGTTTCGCCCATTGCCCAGAAGTTGTCGGCCGCACCCAACTCGTGGATGCGCTCGGCGGGCAGCACTTTCCGCCAGTGCCCATAGGCTTCGTCGTCGCGGGCCACGCCCTGTTCGCCGGCAAAGACGGTCGCGTGGAGACGATCGGCCGGCAGTTTCCAGGCATCGGTCAGCAGCGACCACGCGAATGCGATGGCGTCTTGCTTGAAGTAGTCGCCAAACGAGAAATTGCCGAGCATCTCGAAAAAGGTGTGGTGTCGCAGAGACGGCCCGACGTTTTCGAGATCGTTGTGCTTGCCGCTGACGCGCATGCACTTCTGCGAACTGGTCGCGCGCCTGTAGTCGCGGCGGTCCTTGCCGAGAAACACGTCCTTGAACTGGTTCATCCCCGCGTTGGTGAACAGCAACGTGGGATCGTCGGCTGGCACCAGCGGAGTACTCTGGACAATGCGATGACCGTGCTGTTCGAAAAACCCGAGGAAACTGCGCCGAATCTCGTTCGAGGTCATCCCTCTATTCTATCAAGGGGGTCCCGGATTCAGAAATTTGGATCGGCAGTGGTGGCCTCACTCCGCGGTGTCAGGCTCGTCAGGCGTCCGGCCGCGTTTCCAGTAGGGCTTCAGCGCATCGCGCACGATGGAGGGAGAGAACCCGCGGCGGAACAAGGCGCCATAGAGGCGGCGGTACGTCGCCGGATCGCGGATGACCTGACCGCCATGCATCCGCGACGCGAGCACTCGACTGGCGAGTGCGAGTTCGTCGGTCTCACCGAGGATCTCGTCGAGTGTTTCCCGAACCAGTTCGGATCGGAAGCCCATCACTTCGAGTTCCCGCTGCGCGCGCTGGCGGCCGCGCAGTTTGACGACGACCAGGGTCCGGGCGCAGGCGCGGACGGCCCGGTTGTCGTCGATGAACCGATTCTCGGTGAGTCGGGCGACGACCGCGTCGACCACGACGGGATCGAATCCTCGGTCAGCCAGCCTCGACGTGACTGAGGCGGCGGCCAGTTCGCGGGCGGAGAGCCACCGCAGCGCCAGGCCGTAGGCGGCGCGGCGCGCTTTCTCGGGTTCGAGCGGGGGAGTGGGCGAGGTCCTTCGGAACACAGCCTAACGGGTGAATCTGGTGATCTCGGATGAGGGCCCATCCAGGCCGACGACGTCGCGGGCCATCTGCTCCTGCGCCTCGTCGCCGGCGGCGGAGATTCCCTGCACCTTGAGTTTGAATTCGTCAACGTTGGTGGCCCACCTGAGCGCCTCCTCGAGCGAGACGAGCTGCCGCCGCAGCAGGCCCAGCAGCGACTGATCAAACGTCTGCATACCGTACTGCGACGTGCCGGCGGCAATCGCGCCCTGGATGAGGTGCGTCCGTTCCTTATCCACGATGCAGTCGCGGATAAACGGCGTCGACACCAGCACCTCGACGGCCGGGCACCGTCCCTGTCCGTCGGCGCGCGGCACCAGCCGCTGGGAGATGACGGCCTTGAGCACGGATGCCAGTTGCAGCCGGACCTGTTTCTGCTGGTGGGGCGGGAACACCGCGATGATGCGGTTGATGGTCTCGGTGGCGTCCAGCGTGTGGAGCGTCGACATCACCAGATGGCCGGTTTCGGCCGCCAGCAGGGCCGTTTCGACCGTCTCCTGGTCGCGCATCTCGCCGACCAGGATGACGTCGGGATCCTGGCGCAGCACGCTGCGCATGGCGCTGGCGAACGATCGCGTGTCGGTCGACACTTCCCGCTGGTTGATGATGGATTTGTTGTCCCGGTGCAGGAACTCGATCGGGTCCTCGATCGTCAGCACGTGCACGCAGCGATTGCGATTGATGTGATCGACCATCGCCGCCAGCGTCGTGCTCTTGCCGCTGCCGGTCGTGCCGGTGACCAGGATCAGGCCGCGTTCTTCTTCCGCGATCTTCTTCAGCACCGGCGGCAGGCTCAAATCGTCGATCACCCGGATGACTGATGGAATCACCCTGAGCACCAGGCCAATCGCGCCGCGCTGCTGGAAGATGCTGCACCGGAATCGTCCCAGCCCCGAGACGGTGTAGGCGAGATCGACCTCCTGCGCTTCCTTGAAGCGTTCCCGAAGCGGAGCGGGCATGAGCGCCGCAGCCATCGCCACGGTGTCCTCGTGGGTGATTCGCTTGGCCTCTGGAACCGGCGTCAGCGCGCCTCGCACCCGGATCATCGGGACGCTGCCGACCTTGATGTGCAGGTCGGAGGCGCCGTGCTGCACCGCGGTTTTCAGCAGGTCGTTGACGTGCATGCGTCAGGCCTTCGCAAAGAGCCGCCGTGGCGGCGGGTCAGTAGACGAACGTCAGCCACCCGTGCGTATCCGGCCGGTCGCCGTTGATGATACCGAAGAACGCCTGCTGAATCGCTTCGGTGATTGGCCCGCGCGAGCCCGATCCGATCGGGATGCGATCGACGGACTTGATGGGCGTAATCTCCACCGCGGTTCCGGCGAAGAAGAGTTCATCGGCGATATACAGCATCTCGCGTGGGATCACGTCCTCGCGCACGTCGAAGTCGAGTTCACGCGCAATCGTGATGACCGAGTCGCGGGTGATGCCAGGCAGGATCGACGCGGACCGCGGCGGCGTGTAGATGACGCCTTCCCGCACGACGAAGATGTTCTGGCCGCTCCCTTCGCTCACGTAGCCCATGGTGTCAAGCGCCACGGCTTCGGCGTAGCCGTCGACGACCGCTTCCATCTTGATCAACTGGGCGTTCGCGTAATTCGCGCTGGTCTTCGCGAGCGACGGGAACGTGTCTGGCGCCATGCGCCGCCACGAACTGACCTTCACGTCGACGCCCTTCTCCAGCGCTTCGGCCCCCAGGTAGGCGCCCCACTCCCACAGCATGATGGCAACATCGATGGGGCAGGGGAACGGGTTGACGCCGAGCTGCGCATAGCCGCGATAGACGACTGGCCTGATGTAGCAGGCCTTCATGCCGTTGGCGCGGATCGTATCGAGGACGGCCAGTTCCAGTTGTTCTTGGGAGTATGCAGGCACCATCCGGTAGATCTTGGCGGAATCCATCAACCGGCGCATGTGTGTGTCGAGCCGGAAACAGGCCGACCCGTTCGGCGTCTGATAGCAGCGGGCGCCTTCGAACACGCCACTGCCATAGTGAATGACATGCGACGCGATGTGGATATTCGCGTCGGCCCAGTCCACCAGCGTCCCGTTGATCCAGATTTTTCCAGTGCCCGTAAACGACATCGTACGCTCCTTGAACCCAAGTATTCTACTGCGCTTCGCCGCAGAAGGGACACCGATCCGACCGCGCGTGCATGGGCTTCCGGCAATGCCAGCAAAAACGCGGCTGCGGGGTCTCTCGCGTTCGCGACCAGTTTGCCTGGCGGGGCGCGGCCGGCGCTGCCGTTGGCGGAACCGTTAATCTTCCGGCCCGATGCGGTGTGGCTTTCGCTTTCGGACGGTCGACCGCGGTCAGCAGATCCTCGAGCAGTTCCGAGGCCCGCTGATACCGCTCGGTCACCTCCGGTGCCATCGCCTTCATGATGATGTCGTTGAGGCGCTGTGGCACCCGCCCATTGCGGGATCGCGGCGGCGAGACCAGATCCCCGCGCATCAGCTTCTCCAGATCGGCCGGCGCCGGCGTCTGGTACGGCAGCGTGCCCGTCATCATCTGGTACATCGTCACGCCAAGCGAATAGATGTCGGAAGCAAACGTCGCCCGGCCATGAAACTGTTCCGGCGCCATGTAGGGCGGGCTGCCGATCACCGTCGTGCCGTGCGCGGCCAGCTCCAGAAACCGTGACGTGCCGAAGTCGGCCACCTTGACGAGGCCGTTTTCGGCCACCAGGACATTGGCGGGCCGAAGATCCCGATGAATGACGCCCTGGTTGTGCGCATGATCGACGGCATTGCAGATCTGGCACGTGAAGTCGAGCGCCCGGGTGAGATCGAGCGCGCCATCTCGCGCGATGATGTTCTCCAGCGTCTCGCCGGCCACGTACTCCATCACGATGAAGAAGACATTGTCCTGCTTCTCGGCGGTGAGGACGGTGACAATGTTCGGGTGATTCAGGCTGGCCAGCAGTCGCGGCTCGCGGAGCAGTTCGCCGAAGTTGACGCTTTGGCGGTGCGGAACCTTGAGGGCGACCTTTTTGCCGATCCACGTGTCTTCGGCGAGGTAGACGGTGCCGAATCCGCCGCTTCCGAGGGCTGAGAGGATCTTGTATTTTCCGATGGTCTGGCCGCGGAAGAACATGGAAACGTCATTGGAGTATAGATCGTCTTGTCTATAATTGCGGAATGACGCCACGCTTCTACGCACCCGCGCTTCGGTCCGAGAGCGGCGCCGTCGAGCTTCCAGCCGAGGAAGCCGAACACCTCACGCGCGTGCTCCGTCTCGGCGTGGGCGCGACCGTGCGTGTGTTCGACGGCCGGGGACTCGAGTGTCAGGCGCGGGTCGTGCACGCCACCCGCCGCGACGTACGACTCGAGGTCGGCGCCCGGGTGGATGCCGCTGCGGAACCACGCGTGCGTGTGACGCTTGCGCAGGCCGTCGTCAAGGGCGACAAGATGGACGGCATCATCAGGGACGCCGTCATGCTGGGCGTGGCGGCCATCCACCCATTACTGACGGCGCGAACCGATGTGCCGGAATCGGCGTTCGCAACCGGCACACGCGTCGAGCGCTGGCGGCGCATCGTCATCTCGTCAGTCAAGCAGTGCGGGCGTGCGGTCGTACCGGATCTGGCGGCACCCGAGAGCCTGGAGGCGTGCCTGCGGCGGGGCCACGACGGGCTGCGCCTGATGTTGGTGGAGCCGGGAATCTTGGCCGAGGTGACGACGGGGGAGGAGCTGCGCGGCCTGAGCCCGACGGATTCGGCGCAAGTGTTCGTCGGGCCTGAGGGCGGCTGGACGCCCGCGGAGGTGTCGATGGCACAGGAGGCGGGCTGCCGTCTGGTCACGCTGGGCAAGCGAACTCTCAGGGCCGATGCGACGCCCCTCATCGCGCTTGGCGTGCTGCAGTATCTGTGGGGCGATTTGTAGGGCACAGCGCTCAGTCGCCTGCCGGCGCGCATCGGTCTTGCCCATCCACCCTGTCCGTGAGGTATGGGTATCGAAGGCCGAGTCGGCAGATTCTGCGGTTGGCAGATTCTGCGTACTCTTGCGTCGGTGACGATATACAATCCGGCCGCGCCTCGTCGTGCCCCCGCCGTGCCCGTTCGAACGGTCCGTATCCCATTACGCTTGGGACGGTTGCAGCGTATGCCCCTGACGTCGCCACTTGCCTGCTTGCGACAAGTGGCCGTCGGGGAAGGAGTTACCGCGTGCAGCCAACAACGGTGCGTAAGACATTACGCTGCGAACCGCTGCAGCGTATAAGGAGAGAGCGGCGGCGGAGCGCCGCAGGCTGATTATCCGTTAGCCGGCACGGAAACTTCGGGATCCGTAGGCGCGTATGGTCGGTGTCTGGCGTTGGACTTGATAGGAGCTGTTACTCACTCGTAGCGGCCGGCGGGCTCAAGCCGCGGCCGAGAGCAACGAGCGCGTGGAGGCACGACATGAACTCAACTGCGGCCACAACGCGGCAAGCAGGGCGGCGCGTGAAAGGCGTCCGCGCCCCGGAGCGCCCATGACTCGCAGGACGAACGCAAGAATCGCCGGAGTCACGTTCCTGGTTTACATCGCGGCCACCATCACGAGCATGGTCCTGTTCTCCCGGGCGACCAGCGGAGAAGGGGTTGCCGCGCAACTCGCAGGCATCGCCCAGCATGCGACAGACGTGCGTCTCACCATCGTGCTCGGCCTACTTGGGAACTTCTGCGCCCTGGTGCTCGCCGTGACACTTTACGCGATAACGCGAGAGCAGGATCCCGATCTGGCAATGCTGGCCCTGGCCTGTCGCGTCGCCGAAGGCATCGCCGGCATGGACGTGTCGAAGACGCTCGGCCTTCTCTGGCTCGCGACGGCAACCGACGCTACCGCACTTGACGCGGGGGCAGCATCCGCGCTCGGCGCATTCTTCCTGAAGATGGAAGCGTCGTTTACCGCAAGCGCAGCCTTCTTCGCCCTGGGGAGCACGCTCTTCTCGTGGCTCCTCCTCCGCGGTCGCATGATCCCGGTCGCACTGGCCTGGCTCGGCGTGCTTGCGTCGATCCTGCCCGTCGTGTGCTTTCCTCTGCAGCTCGCGGGACTGCTCGGCGGCCCGGTCACGTCGTTCATGTGGTATCCAATAATGCTGTTCGAGGTGGCGCTGGCGCTGTGGCTGATCATCAAAGGCGTCGCCGCGCCGGCGCCGAGGCAACCGGCCTGAGGTTGCTACCGCCAGACTGGATTCGGCGGTCGCCAGCTGCGCGTCGCCGACCGCCAGGTGTCCGTCTAACACTCAAATGGAGCCGACGCGCCGGATCATCTGGACCATTGTGTTGCAGAGGCTCGCGGCTCATTTGAAACGTTGGGCTTGAGGTGGAAGAAATGAACACGAGAGTCATCACACACGCTTCGTTGCCCGGCCTGGTTGTCGTGGTCATACTGTTTGCCACCGCCGTGACCTCGATTGCAGCCACCGAGAAGAGGATCCCGTACCATCCCGAGTTCATTCAACTCGTCCAGCAGGGCCGGATAGGCAGCGCGGAGATCATCACTGGACCATCCGGAATCAAGTACATCCGGGCGAAACTCGTCAGAGCTGAAGGGAAGGAGGAGGAAACGCTTAGGGTGGATGCTATTCCAAACGACATCTCGAGCGATCAGGTGATCAACATGCTGATCGAGAAAGGTGTCCTGATAACTCAGAGGCAAGAATCATTGTCGCCCTTCAGCATGTTCACGATGTGGCTACCGCAGGTCGTGGGATTCGTGGTTTGGATCGTAGTCGTCATCATCGCCCTCTGGCTTGGTTTCAGGCTGGTGCGGGCCGTTGAGCGGATCGCAGAGAACACGAAGAAATAGGCCGTCCAACAACCGGCTGGAGCAGACGCGCTGGCGCGCGCTGCTCAGCCGTGCCGTTATGCGGAATACACGGGAACGAGACGATCAGGCGGCAACCAGTCGTCGGACGTGGAAGTTCTTCCGGTTCCGATTGGCGTGCCACAAGTCGTACTGGACTTGCTGGTTCAGCCAGCTCTCGGCGGTCGTGTTGAAGGCCAAGGACAAACGGATGGCCATTTCCGGGGAAATGCCCGCGCGGCCGTTCAGGATTGCCGACAGCGTCTTCCGGCTCAC